>NZ_JADEXH010000017.1:0-104225 GCF_015207205.1 Sphaerospermopsis sp. LEGE 08334
CATCATTAATAGTACCTTTGGCTGTACCATTGGTAGAACTAATAATTGATCCATTAGTGGCATTACTTAAACTGACTGTAAAAGTTTCATCACCTTCAAATAAGGTGTCTTGAGTTGTTTGAACTGTGAAAGTCTTGCTTGTTTCACCTTGTGCAAATGTTAGAGTTTCTGTTTTTGCAGTGAAGTCATTTGCACTTGCTGTGTCACCACCAGCTATGGATGTTGCTACGTTTACTGTTTGGTTAGTTTGAGCGTTACCTGTACGAGTAACTGTGAAAGTAATTTGATTACCTTCTATTGCGGAAGCATTAGTGATAGAGAAAACGGGAACGATAAAATTAAAGTCATCTGCTGTTAGAGTATCGGCTTGGACATTTCTTAAAATTCCTAATACTCTCTGAGAGCCATCAATTAGTGCTTTGATTTTAACGATGGTATCATTTCCATCTTGTTCTAGTTTGATATCATCAAAAACTTGAACTTGGGTAATACCAGCAATGATAACTTTATCATCTCCCTGGGTGAAGTCTAAGACTTCTGCTGGTACATCAGGGATAGAGCCATTACCAAAATAAAAGCGGTCTAATCCAGCACCGCCAGTCATTTGTGTACCTAGTTTACCAGCGTACAGAAAATCATTTCCTGCATCACCAAATAATTTGTCGCTTGCTAAATATCCAATCAGAATATCATCGCCTTCACCACCTTCTAAAATGTTATTACCTGTGGTACTTGATGTTTTGAGGAAATCATTACCCATCCCACCTTTGAGAGTATTTAAGCTACCTTCGATTACATATAGCTTATCATCTCCATCATCACCATTTAATCGGTTAAAATTTCCTTCAGAAACAAATAATTGATCATTGCCAGCACCACCATTTAATTTGTTATTATTCCCTTCGACAACAAACAAGAAATCATCATCTTCACCACCTTCTAGATAGTTATTTCCTGAACTTCCTTCAGCATATAAGCTATCATTCCCTAAACCACCAATTAAAGTGTCGTCATTGTCTGCAAAAAGTTCATCATTACCATCAGTAGCGTATTGTGGTACGAGGTTCTTTGATAATTCCAAAATCCCTAATTTTATAGGAATTGTTGTACCACCGACACTGAAATCATTATCATTCAGTAAAGCTAAAGTATTGCGATCAACTAACGCTAAACCCTCTAACTTTTCAACTCCTGTATAACCTACCTCAGCAGCATTAACAATCAGTTTTTTACTAACTACAGAAATGCCCGCCGCAGTTAATTCTGCCTCAGTTAATTGTTCAATTGTCGTCTTACCAGCAGGGAATGTAACTGTCAGATTATTAATATTTGTCGCCCCTGCTAAATCAATTTGATAGATGAGTTTGTTAGAATTTTCATTACTTAAATCATCTCTTTCGACCACAGCAAATTTACCACCACCCAAGGAAACAGCATCACCAATTTTATCAGTTTTGGCATTACCAGTTCCGGTAATATCATCAAGTAGATAGAGATATTCACCAGTTACCTGTTGAGTAGCTACATCAAATTCTAAAATTCTCAAATTACGGGAATTTCTAGAATTTGCATCATTAGTAACATCAGGATTATCAATTGCACTTTGAATAAAAGCATAAAGCTTATTACCTTCCAAAGCTACTGCTTCAAAACCTCTGTTATTGCGACGTTGAGCGTAAACTGCTGGTAATACTTCCGTGCCAAAAGTTCCTTCAGTTTGACTTACTGCTGCTGCTGTTCCTTGGGGAATAAAACGAGCAATTAACTTACCATTGACATCAAAATGATAAATTGCTGGACGGTATTCATCTACCATCCAAAAATCACCATTAGGTGCAACAACAATACCTTCTAAATCTGCACCAAAGGGATCATTTTGTAAAATTTGACCATCTAAATTAACACCAATTTCATCAGTGTAAGCAGTTCCACCCGCACCTGCTTGTAAATTTGGTAGTCCAGTTAATGGAGTAGTACCATCTTCTCTAAATAACCCAGTTCTCTTGGTAATTGTAATTTCACCAGTAGTTTTATTTAACTCAAAACTAACTATTTCTGGTTGAAAATCAGGTAACAAAAACGGTCTATTTTGTCCTGTAGGTTCACCATTAGGACCTCTGTCTGTATGGGTGACAAATTTGAGATTACCGTTTGCTGCAACTCCTTGGAAATACAACCCAGAAAAACCACCTAAAAAGATATTTTGACCTGCGGAAGTTGTTCCTAATAATGGCAGGTTTTGAAATTCATAATTAGTTAAAGTTGGTGGTGGCAGAATTTCATATAAAGTCACAGTATTACTCACTTCATGAGATACTGCCAACATTGGTTTATTACTGGGACTATCTTCAGCAGCAATAAATTTTAAACCTTCAGGACTGACATCTCCAGGAGTTCTAATATATTGCACAAACTGAGGTGCTGTTGGGTTACTGAGGTCATAAACCATCACCCCACCACCAGCACGTTCTAACCCAATAAACCCATAGGGTACACCATTAATTACACCCACAACTACACTTTCTGGTTCTGGACCTTTATTATCAGAACGAGTATCACGATCATTGGTAGAACCATTATTAGCATTAAAAAGTGTAGGAGTTTTTTGGGCTGTAATTTGCTCTAATTGATCACCACTATCAAAGACTAATTTACCTTGGCTATCCCATATAGAGAAAGAACGAGCGCCGAAAGTATAAAGCTGATCATAATCTCCGTCTCCGTCTGTATCTCCTAGTTTATTAGTAATAGTGAGACGACCTAAATTGGCATTATTTTTTAATTCTGCTGCATTAGGAAAGGCTGTTGGATCAAGTATGACACTACCACTACCAACCCTGACTTCTTCATTAAATATTGACCCTTCATTACCAAAGCTATTATTTGCTGTGGGACGGATGCGAGCATCTCCTTCATTAGCAGTAATATAATAGGTTGTACCATTAATTTGAAAGGAGCTAATACCGTCAGGTTGGTACATTCCAAAAATAGGCCAGTTTTGAATGTTAATTTTACCACCACCTGCGGAAGTTCCATTAACATCTCTATCACTAGCGTCTAGAGCATTTCCTGGTAAACTATGGTCTTTATAACCCAGAGGTACAACATCAGTAATAGTACCGCTTGCAATATCCAGAATTGCAATAGCGTTATTGTCTTGTAATGTGATAAAAGCCGTTTTACTATCAGGAGAAACTGCAATATATTCTGGTTCTAAATCTTGAGCTACTGTAGCGTTAAGTCCAAAAATTCTTACTCCTGCTGCTTTTAATGTTGCTTCTTGACTATTAAATGTAGTGAAAGTTGCAGTAGTGACTTTACTATTATCTAAACTGGCAATATTTCCCGAAACATCAATGATACTAATTGAACCTTCTGGGTCAATAGTATAATCTTCGCTGGGTTCTCCTTCGTTAGCAACCAGTAATTTACTACCATCGGGAGTGAAGGTGATCATGTCAGGTAAAGCACCTACTGTCACTTGGGAAATTTTCGTGAGAGTAAAGGCATCGTAAAAAGCAACTATACCCGGATCTGTGATATTATTCCCAGAGATAGCGACAGCAACAATGCTATTTGCTGTTCCTGTTCCTTTCCTAACTGCTACGCTTTGAATTCCTGCGCCTAAACTAGAAAGATCAATTTGATTAATTTGTGTAGGATGCTGTGGATCTGAAATATCAACTACTTGCAGAACAGGTTTACCTTCAGCTTCTCCAGTTACGAATAAGCGTTGAGTTTTGGTATCAAAATCAGAAATTTCTGCCCCACTTAAATTGACAGTACCAATATGGTTAAGTCGGATGTAATTTGTCATTTTTATTTCTAGAATTATTGCTTGAATGCGACTAAGTTGGTAGTGAGGACTAAAGTCCTATAGTAATTTTAGCACAAGGGTTAAAACCCTGACTACAAACAAAAAGCTATCCCAGTTAAGTTAAGAGATAACTAACAATAGTTTAAAAAATTAGATATTAATACAAGTTGATAGCAAATTTGAAACTTAAAATTTCCAAAGATAGGAGAGGTGAAATAAACCATGCTCTCCTATTTGCCGAAATTTTTACACAAATGCGAAGTGATCAGCAGTTAAATTTGCAGTATTAACACCATTGAGAACTGCAACGGTTGTTCCATTAATGATAATACTATTACCACTCAAGGTCAGATCATCAAAACCAAAATTAGCACCTTGACCAGCAATACCCAAAACATCAATACCCATTGCAAAGTCAAGGATGGTATTAGCAGTAGCAGGTAGATCACCGTTAACGATCCAGAATTGATCCGCACCTGCACCACCGGAAATGATATTGTTTCCACCTTCTTGAACAAAGAATTTATCATCACCGTCACCACCCAAAGCGCGACCATTAGCACCCAGGTAGAAGGTATCATTACCAGCACCACCGGAGAGACGATAACCTGTAGCTTCGGTAGCGTCTAATGTATCATCACCACTACCACCAAAAGAGCGATCGCTATTTCCTGCATAAATAATATCTGCACCGCTACCTGTGAAAACACGGTTATCACCAGCGCGACTACCAGCAAAGGGAACATCTACCTCATCGTTTCCTGCACCGGTGAAAACTATATCTCTGATAGCATCAAAGTCTATTCCACCGATTAATGTATCATTACCGGGAGTTGCAAAAACTAGCGTTTGAGCAGCATTGTTTAAAACCGTATCTTCTCGAAAATTGAGGTTTTGAATTCTGGTATCTTCCTCTGGGGAAGTTTCTATCATATTGAAAGCTATATTTCCACCAATGGGGAAATTTTGCGCGAAAAATTCCGCTAGGGTATCTTGTTCTGAACCATCCGCAGCAAAGGTAGCTACACCGGTTCTAGGTGCATCCGCAGCTTGAGTTAAATTAACACGATTTTCACCAAATACAGGGAAGGGATAATTATCTCCACCACTGGCCAGAAAATCTAAGGTTACTAAACGAATTTGCCGATTTGGGTCTCCTACTAATTGCCCATTTTCGACAATTACATCGAGAATTTGGTCATTTTCAGGATTGACGATTGCTAAACTACGAATGCGATCTCCATCGGTTTGGATACCAGTAACCATACCATTTGCGTCTCGTGTAAATGCGATCGCCTGTTGACTCGGATCAAAACTAAACTTAATCCCACCTACCTGGGGAAACTGACCAGGAGTAGCACCTTCAGCAGTTGCAGCTACACCATATTCTAAAATCTGCTCTAATTCTGCGGCAGTTACAGTTAATAAAGATAAACCATTATTGAACCGCAAACTATTTAAAATGTCTAATTGGGAAATTTCCCCAGCTTTCTTACCAGAAATAGGGTTTGCTTGGGGAGGAAGCAAAGTCCCAAATTGATCTACCTCACCAATAGCAGCACGAATACCACCACCATTTTTAATAGATACTTGCACAGTCGGATCAATAGTTTGAGCAAAGCTCAAGTTTGCATCCGCGGATAAATTACCCAAAGTAGTTTCTTGGGTTCTCACCTGTTCTCGACGACCTTCAATAAATACCTCAGTCCGACCAAAAACATTACCATCTTGTACTCCAACCAACCCTGCTACAGCATCAGTTAACTGTTTAACTAGATTACCTTTTGTACCTTCCGCAAAAGCAGTTTCTATACTACCCCACAAAGCAATTACATTTTCATCTGTGGTGGTAACTGGTCCATTAATACTTAAATCTAAATCACTAACTTCATCTATGGGATTACCATTAGCATCCACTAAAATACCATTAGTATTAAAATCTACTACTAATCTTCCCACATAGGAATATTCGCCATCGGTGCTAACAATGACTGCGGGATCTCCATCCGCATTGGTAGTCACAATAGGATAGGTATTTGCGGGTACATCTCCCAGACGTAAAATATCATCATCATTAGCCAAAATGGTATCAGAACCACCGGCAACAACTACATCTACACCACGTAACTTGGTAATTAATTCCTGTTCTAAAGCAATTTGTTGGAGATGGGAAACTACAATGATTTTATTAATACCTTGGTTTTGCAACTGATCGATCACAGGCTGCAAAATAGCAGCTAAAGCATCCATATCATTGGAGTTTATTCCCTTTACCGTTGTCCCAGTGGGGGAAGAAATACTTTCTAATAATTGGGTAGTAGCACCAACTACACCTATTTGTTCACCACCTCTTTCAATTATTGTCGCTGGGGCAATTTTGGGGGTGGTTGTTCCTGCTAAGGATGCAGTGGGATCTGTTTTAAATGCAGTATTGAGAAGAATATCAGGAGTAAATAAACCAGATAAATTACTATCTGCGGAAAAATCCAAGTTAGCGGATAGGTAAGGAAACTGAGTCCCTACCCATCTATCATCACCTAAACCCGCACCTCGAAATTCTGGTGAGATAATTGTTCTGATGACTTCTGAACCCAAATCAAATTCATGATTACCAAGGGCAGAAGCATCAAAGCCGATGATATTCATAATAGAAATATCAACTCTACCACTACCTTCTCGCAAACTACCATAGACATCACTGATGCTTGCATTAGGTAAACCAAAAAGTTGATTATAGACATCGTTGAATAAACCGTTGTTGCGGAAAGTTATGTCTCCTGCGGCACTAAAAAATGGTCCGGCTATGTAGTTATCTCCCGCAGATAGAGTAATGGAATGGTCAACTAAGTTTTCTAAGCTATCAACAATGGCCGCAAAGTTAGGTGCATCAGAAATCGCATTTACACCACCTTCTAAGTCTGAAGCATGGAGAATTTGCAGTCTAAAACTTGTCATAGTGTAACCTAAAACTCTTTAGACTAGAATTTAATAGAGATGTTAAGATAGAATAAAGAGTATATAAAATAGTAGTTAATTTTTTAAATTTTTGTAAAAGTTTCTATAGATCCCCGACTTCTTGGAAAAGTCGAGGATCTTATTTAATACCTGCTGGTTTTATACAAAAGCGAAGTTAGCAGCAGTTAAAGTTGCGGTGTTAACACCGTTCAAAATTGCCACAGTTGTTGCACCGATCGCAACACTATTACCACTCAAGGTCAGGTCATCAAAACCAAAACCAGCACCTTGACCAGCAATACCTAAAACATCAGTACCCATGCTAAAGTCAAGGATGGTATTTGCAGCAGTAGGTAGATCACCATTAACGATCCAAAATTGATCCGCACCTGCACCACCGGAAATGATATTGTTTCCACCTTCTTGAACGAAGAATTTATCATCACCGTCACCACCCAAAGCACGACCATTAGCACCTAGGTAGAAGGTATCATTACCAGCACCACCGGAGAGACGATAACCTGTAGCTTCGGTAGCGTCTAATGTATCATTTCCACTACCACCAAAAGAGCGATCGCCATTTCCTACAAAGACGGTATCAGCACCGCTACCTGTAGCAATGCGGTTATCACCTGCGCGACTACCAGCAAAGGGAACATCTACCTCATCGTTTCCTGCACCGGTGAAAACTATATCTCTGATAGCATCAAAGTCTATTCCACCTATTAAGATATCTGCATTCGCTGAACCTGTCACCAGGTCTTGTGGTGGTTCACCTAATTCTGAAGCTAAGTTAAGAGGTTGATCTAATTTGAGAACAATAACTTCATTGTTGTCAATATCTGGACCACGACCAACAGAAAAAGGATAGTTATTGTCATTTGTCACCACAATGGTATTTTCGTTAATAACTAACACACTTTCAATGGTAACAAATGGGAAAGTAAAGGTAGTTTTACCATCTCCGTTGAGGTCGTTAGGATCTTGGATATTTAACAGATCAACAATTTCTACCTTTTCTACAAAGCCGGTAGCATCTCTTTTAGATAAATCAACTTTGTAGATTTTCTTAAACTCAGCCGCTGCACCTTGACGACCATCTCTTTCAATCACCAAAAATTCATTCCTATTGATGGGAGTAAAATCACCGATCGCATGACCAGCAACTTCAGTCCGATAATAACCTAATAAACCTTTGTATTGTTTGGTAGCTACATCAAATTCATAGATCCGCAATGAATTAGCTGGATCACCCTGGACTGTTCCTTCTAATAAAGGATATAGGGTACTCCGATCAGGGCTATAAGCCATCCCTTCAAAGCCACGGGAAGTAGCAAGGTTGGGTAAATATTCATTTAATACCATTCTTCCAGTTGCAGGAAAATCGGTAAAGAAACCATCTACCCCTAATTCAATTAATTGTCTATATTCATCCTCTGGACTTTGAGGAGTACCATCAGCATTTAAAGTTAAAAACCGTTCTTCATTCCGCAAAGTGTAGGGGTGAACCTGCATTCCTGCTTCATGCGCCCATTGAATAAAAGGACGAACTTCGCCGGTGAGTTGAGTTCTAATTTCTGCTACACCATCACCATTTCCATCTACAGGAGTGGCGATACTTTGCCTTAATAAAAAGCTATTTTTCCAAGGTCCAACACCTTCAGCGTAAGCACTACCAATATACTCAAAAACTTCTCTGGTAGCTAAATCTTGGTAATTGGTGTCTTGTATACCATCACCAGTAATATCTTTACCAAAATTGGGAACGATATCAACTAAATTACCGTAAGTTGCACGGGCGGCTGCTTCATCAAATGCAGGATTACTGAAGTTATAAAGGATATCGTAGGGAACAGAGAAAGGTCCTCCACCAGAATCAGAATTACCTGCTTCTACATCTCCATAAAGTTGTACCAAAGGCAGATTTTCTAAACCCGCAGCAGGTAAAAGATTATTTTGTAAGTCAATGAGGTTGGCAAATTCAAAAGACTGGATAAAAATGCGACTGGGATCTGTAAAACCAGTTGCTTGTAAAGTGGCAATTAAAGGTTCTTCTAATGATAAATTTTGCTTATCAAAGAAGGTAGGATGTTTAGTTTCGGGATAGATGCCAATTTTTTTCCCAGTTTCCGCTTCTACTTGTTTAACTAATTCAATTACTTCTTGAAAAGTAGGAACTTCATAGAGTCCATTAAAACTTTGATCGCGGTAAGGACGGGGTTGAACCGCACGTAATTGTTTAATTTCTGCGAGGGTGAAATCTTCTGCAAAATACGCTGTTACCTCGACACCATCCAGCATTTTTGTAGATTTGCGCTCTAAACCAAAAACTTGAGCAACGTTGGTGGTATTATCAAGCATAGGCTCATGACGAGCAATGAGAACACCATCTTTAGTAATGACTAAATCGGGTTCAACAAAATCTGCACCTTGTTGAATTGCTAATGCGTAAGCTGCTAAAGTATGCTCTGGTAAGTCTCCACTTGCACCTCTATGGCCAAGAACTAAAGGTGCAGCACCTGTGAGAGAATTAAATGGTTTTTGTGGCGATCGCACTCCCGGAGTTTCTATAGGTGCTTCTAGTAATTTTCCAGTGGCATCAAAATGTAAGAGATAGGGTCCAAATTCATCACCGATCCAAAAACTACCATCTTTACCAACTACTATTGATTCTACATCTAAATCAGCACCAGTTAATAATCTTTCGTTAGTTCCTTCATTGACTATTCTAAAAGGAATTTTATTATCAGGATCAGATAGCTGAATGTAGCCTAAAACTTTAACAGAACCATCGCCATTTTCTATTCCTACAAAGCTTGGATCTACTTCATAAATTCGCAGTAAATAATCTGCACTATTCTGTTTACTACCGTAACCATTGTCTGACAGAAAATAGAAACTATTATCGTTTGCAAATTGTATACCGCTAAAACCTTGGACTGGTTGTCCTGGAAATAGACCAGTTCTACCATTTGCAGAAATTCCATTACCAGAATCAGGACCTTCTGCAAAGGTATCAGCAGGAAGAGAAGCAAACCCGATTAACTGAACATTCTGAACCATATCTTTATATCTCTCTTCTTGGTTGTTGTGATGCAGATCATCAATTTTTCTCTACTCATGGCAAACAAATACCTCTAATTTCATCACAAGGAGGTGATTGAAATGAGTAAGAGATCATTTTTTGATTGCTAGTCATTATTCCTTATAAATTTCATATAAAGATTAAGAAAAAAGTAAATTTATTCAAACAAAAGGTTAAAATTAATAGAAGTTAAGAAATCACTATAGTATGACTATCTTTTAATTATTGCTAGGTTATTAATTAGTTAAAATCAGTAATTTTCAGTATAATAAATGTGTTGGGTTACATTTCATTTAACTCAACCTACAAGAGTAATTTAAGCTATAAATTAACCATTATCAACATCTTCTGAAACAGATTCTAGATCATCGGAAGCCTTTAAAAGATCATCCCAACTATCTGGAGGATTACCACTTGCAAGCATTTTACTAAAAATGTTGTATGGATCTGTTTTTGCTCCCTCTTTCCTAAGCGTATTTTAATCATTTATCCAAGCATAAATAATGACTTTTTCTGTACTGCTATAGCGAAAGAATAAACGAAATCTTCTATTAAATTTAGCTCGAAACCAATGTTTTTTATCTGTTCCTAATGTTTTACCTTGCCTAAATTCTGGTGCGCTCGGATCTTCAGGTATTCTCCTAAAAATAAGCTCATTAATGTTGTTGAGAAACTTTGTAGCTGGATGTTGCTGATATCCTTCAGGATCTTTTTCTTTAAGTTCCTCAACCTGAATAATTAATTTTTTATATTTTTCACCAAAGGCAGGATGAATTTTTAATGTCCACCCATTAACATTCATACAAACATGAAATCCTCTGGTAATTCTTCATCCAGATTAGTTTCCATTCCTTCTGTAAGAATAGATGCACGACGATATATATCTTCTGTAAGTGGTTCAATATTGCTGGGATTTTTCTTGATATCTCTAGCAAGGAAATCTAAGAACGCCTTAACAAAAGAATGATTTTTTGTGATTGTAGGCACTATTTTTTTCATTTCTAGTGTTTCTCCCTTTTTCTGATGAATAATTATGTACTTACTGGAACGATTTACACCAGTGCGAGAAGAGTTTGCATTGTTGCGAAGCTTCACTTTCATGATTCTAACTCGTTTGTGTTGACGTAATAATATTTATACATATATTTTCAATGATACCATATTTTTTAAAGCCTGGGAATTAATTCCCTGTCTAATAGCAAAAGTCGGCTTCAGCCGACTATAATATTTTCATTTTTATGATAGGTTTGTGATTAATTCTGTAGGTTGGGTTGAAGCAAGGAAACCCAACATCAATTAATAATAATAAATGTGTTGGGTTGAGTTGCATTTCATTATAAATAAACCCAACAACTATTTAAGATATGACCTATTGATAAACCCAGTCTTAATTCTCTCAAACACTAAATCCATCAGTTTATCAACCAGTTTAATTGCTCTTTCTAAATCTTCTCTATTGACGACTATAGAACTTTGTTGTCCATGAGCAACTGCATTTCTAATTTTGATAAATTGACTCAGTTCGGCTTTAAATGAATATCCAGATCCAGGTTCTGAATATTCTGGAATTTTATCTAAATTAAAATCTGACAATATTCTATTTAATACTTGAAAACCTACATTGCTTTCTGTATTGATATTTGGATTAATTTCCAACGGATTAGTTTTATAAAATAACCCTAATTTATTAAAAAAAATTACTTTTTTGTTAAATTTATCTGCATCTAGATATTGTTTAAATTGGGGAAATGTAGATTCAATGTGATATATTATTATTGAATCACACACTTGATCAATAGTAAGTTCTAACTTATTTAACTCTCGAACATAGATTTGCAAAGAAGTTTGAATAAAACCTTCCCAAATAGCATAAACTATGGGGATGGAATAATAAAGAAATAATTCCTCATCTATATTTGAAAATCCATATCTAGCGCACAGCAATTTTAACCATGACATTAACTCTCTTCTTTCCTCAATGTCTGACATTATTTCTTGTTCTAAAAGAGTGATATTATTACTCATTACTTATTAATTATTTATTGATGTTGCCAAATATTCGCTTTGCTTCTGTCAGACGATTGATAATTCTATCTTTTTGATTATTTCCGCCTCTTCTAGAAAACTTGATTAAAATTGTATCTGTACGCACTTCCTTGTTTATTTTATTTAAGATCACATTTGAGGGTTGAGATTTGTAATAATCATAGTTTTCTGCAACACCAATAGTAATAACATCATAAAGAGCAGTGGCAAAATTGCCGTCATTCTGACGAAAAATCTTTCTTCCTAAAGGTTGGAGCAATGCAAAAACTTGAGTAAATATTTTTTTGTAACCTTCATAATCAAAATGTTGATTTTCTAACGCATCCTTCATGAACTTAGTCATGTGTTGTGAAATACTGGTGCGAACTTTTTTGAGATTTTTGTAAAGAGAAATAAATCTCAAAGCCAACTCTTCATCATATAATTGCTCATACTGCTCATTACTCAAATCAATTAATGTCCGAAAATCTTGATTAGCTGCAAGTTCTTTAAGAAAATCATTAAACTTAGGTGAAATATCCCTGTAAATACAATTTCTAATCTCCTGAGTAGTTAAAGGAGAACCACCAGTATTCAATCTATTAAAAAGTTCAAACCGCATATCATAATTACTATTGGTTCTAAGAATTTCTACTCTACAATTAGCTCTTTTTAAATTTAATCGAAATTTATTGGGTATAGTTTCATAAGTGAATCCTTCCAAAGATTCAACTTTTTCACCTGCTGTTAACATCCAATTGTTATTCTTCCTAATACCTTCATCTTCGCTTTTCAAAACTCCAAAAAAGGAAAGTACAGTAGAAATTCTTTGCAAACCATCCACTAATTCCCATACTCCTTCACTGTCTTCAGCTACAAATATGGGAGGAATAGGAATACCTAAAAGTATAGATTCAATAAACCGTGTTCTCTGTTCTATATCCCAACGAAAATATCTTTGAAATGCAGGTTTAATAACTATTTCCTTACGTTCATACATACCCATTATTTCACCGAAGGATACGTCAAGTCTATCGGTATGTAATAAATTTCTCTGTTCTTCGATTTGTATTGTTAGTTTTTCCGTATCCATATTATTTACCGTTAGCAATGGGTAATTGTTATTATCTGATTATATCAATTTGTAGGTTGGGTTGAGGAAACCCAACATCAAGCAATAATAATAAAATAATCCGCATGGGAATTAATTCTCAGTCTCATAATATAACTGCCTGGGAATTAATTCCCAGTCTAATAACAAAAGAATTCATTCTGAGGCGGGTTTGGTGATAATTGTAAGATGGAATAAAGTTCACGGAAATAATCCCAAACGAATCCATAATTGCCTTGCTATCACTTGTGATTGACTATTGAAATCTAAACAGTTGACAGTTACTCTTCCGATAGGTGTTATACCCATAATCAAACCCGGTTCAGAATTAACTTGAAAATGATTTTCCCATCTATCTTCTCTAGGATGAAAAAGACGTACTTCCGTATTAGATTCAGAATCTATTTCACTAAGACGAGAACCTTTACGCAGATTACAAGAACGACAAGCAAGGGCTAAATTACTTTCAACATTAGCACCTCCACGAGAAGTAGGAATAATATGTTCAACTTCAAAGGGAAAATTAAATACTAATTCTGGTGCATGACAATATTCACAGCGATGAAAGGCGCGATCTGCTACCAGATGATAAAATGGATTCATTGATTTAATTGTTGTACTAAAGATGCACTTCTAGCGGTAGCAGCGTTGAGTTCAAGATTTACAAGATTATCCAATTCAATTTGTAATTCTTTAGGAAATAAATTTCCTTGATCTCTTGCATTTCTCCACATAGTCATGAGTTCAGATAAACGCTGTTGTTGTGCGCTAGTAAAAAATTGATCAGGTTGAAAATTATCAATAATTAATAATGCCCGAAATTCAACTTCACCTAATTGTTGAGTTAACGCATCTAAAGCTTGACCGGCTGTTTTACCAATAGACTGTTTATCTCCAGCGATCGCACGGTAAGACTTTTCACCATTGGCATTTGATGTAGGTACAATAGCAACTGTAGTCATAATGCTGATTAAGGATATCTGTTATTTATCTATTATAGTCTGTAGGTTGGGTTGAGAAAACCCAACATCAAGCAATAATAATAAATCTGTTGGGTTGCATTTCATTTAACACAACCTAATTCCCAGTCTAATAGCAAAAGTCGCCTGAAGCCGAATATAATATTTTCATTTTTAATTTTCAATTAATTTATATAGAGTCTTAAAAAAATAAGGAATATGATTTTCAACATTTCCATCTTGTTTTGAATAAAATTTACCAATTTCTAAAGATAACTGTTCTCTAAATTTATGTTCTGAATATGGCCAATTCTCATCAGGTAAAATCTGTTTCCAATATTCCTTAGATTTCACCAACATTAATAAAGCATTGATTAATTTATTCTTATCATCTGAACTTTGATGATTACAATACTCTTGATTCCAGCAATATTGAAATTTATCTATTTCCACACCATCCAAATTAGCAAGATAACTAATTCTCTGAATGACTCTTGACCAATGATCTTGTAATTCTTTATCATTAGTCATATCATTAATCATATCTAGATAAATATTTTCTAAATTCACAGCATTTTCTTTATATAACGGATAACTAACATAATGATTATCAAAAACTTCCTGAATACCAGGGGATAAAAAATATGCCTCTTTATGAATTAAACCTGTAACCCAAATACGATGATGGTCTGTGTTAGATTCATTGATATTTCCTTGATGATAAAGACTATAAAAAATATCTTCTGTATTTTGAAAATTGTAATCTTCTTTAATTTCTTCTGATTGAATATCTAAATCTACAATAGCAAAAAGTTTATCAGGATTTAAAAATGATTGACTACTGTTAGCATTATGCAATTCTAGAATTTTAAAATATGTCTTTAAGACACTACTTCTACCTCCACAATTAAAAAATTGCGGTCTATATTCTTTCCACCATGTAGGTACACAAGCATGATAAAAATTAGCATCTGGCATTTGTTCCATTTGCTTGTATAATTGCGGTGAACGTCTCCCTTGTACTTCCGAAATCACACCTTCACAGAGAATCACTATTCTATTTCTGATTCTTGCAGATTTAATAATATTTAAACAATGTTCTTTTAGTTCGGTTTCACTTAAACTCATATTCTTTTTTATACGGCTTATTAAATAGTTTTTGATGGTAATTTTGGTTCTAATTCTTTAACATGAGCAGGTGTAACTGCTTGACAAATTTCATAAGAGTGGGTAGCTAAAATATATTGATTAGTCGCACCCCATTCTTCCAAATCTCTAACTATTTGATATTGCCAATCTGGATGAAATGATATTTCTAATTCATCCATAAGGACAATTGCATCTTTTATATTATTATATTTTAACCACATATAAATACATAATCTTTTTAATTCTCCATGACTTAAATCTTCTGGATAAAGTTCTGTATCATCACCATCAATTTTAAAATTAATTCCCGATAAATCAGGTTGGACATTAATTTTTTTATTAGTTAAAAGATTATTGAGTTCAGCTAATAGTTTTACATAATTATTACCATAATTTCCTCCTTGCTCTACAGCTTGTTTAAAATCTTCATCCCGTGCTTTTTTGAATGCTTCAATCAGGATATCTATGGCTAGAAAATCATAGGTAAAAAATCCAGGTAGTTTAGAATTAGCTGTTTTAATTATTTGGTAATAGTTGGTTTGATTGTTTTCCTGTTTTTTAAATAGAGATTTTCTATTATTTGGTTGTAAAAATAAGAATATTTGTGAAATATGAGCAGCTAGGAATATTTGGTTTGAGATGGTTATTAAAAACTCATTTCCTTCATTTATATCAATACCGTCAATTTTACATACTAGAGCTTCTTCTTTTAATTGGTTATTTATAGAGATGTTTTTGTGAGCGGAAATAAGCAATAATTTATTTCTTTTTAAGAAATCATTTAGTAAAGATTTTTGATTTGTGGATAGTTCTGTTTGATTACTATTAATAACAGATAATGTTTCATATTTAGCGGCATCAGCTTCATTATAAACTCTTATAAAATTCAATATATAACTTTCATTACAAACAAAGAAATCAAGTCTAATAGTTTTACTGCCATCCCAAATATCAATAATAGCTAAAGTCCTTTTTCCTGATTCATCATTAACCTGAAAACTATAAAGTAAATTTGGTATAAACCCTACTCTATCAGGATTACCAGCACAGTGCAACAAAACAAAAATCAACTGTAACAATGTACTTTTACCCCCTCCATTTTGACTACCAAGGGGAAAAATACGCGGAATAAATTCCTTCTCAAAAGTAATATCTACATTTTCTAAAGCTCGAAAGTCAGGTACTTGGACTCTTTGTATGTGCATAAGTAAAAAATATTGTGTTAACTGTAAAGTCCTATTATACTATCTTCCCAGTCTAAAATTACTTATCTTATTTTCTTCTTTCTTCCTTCGTGTCTTCGTGCTTCAATCACTCCATAGGTTGGGTTGACGTGAGGAAACCCAACATCAACCAATAATAATAAATGTGTTGGGTTGCATTTCATTTAACCCAGCCTACGAACTTTCATCCCCAATGTGGTTATTAAGCCCAAATCCATACATGATAAGCGTTTCAGGCTATTTGCAGTTAATGTGGTTTCAAAGCCGTTGTTTGCAGTTTCATTTAGTCTTATTTGCAAATAATGTGGTTTTGTGAATATTTTTATTTGCAAATAATGTGGTTTCAAAAATGCCTTGTTTGCAGTTCGCTACAAATATTGCTATTTTTGCCCTCTTGATGCCTTGTATTTAGCAAACCAGTCCATCAATTCTGCCCTGTGTTGGATGCAGATATTGTCAACAGCGGAAGTTGTTACACCAAGAGCATACGCTACTTCTTCTGCAAGTCTTTTGTCGTCACCTTGGTGGTTTTTGTAAATTGCAGAGAACACAAAATAAAAATGATCAACAACGGCATATTCCTGCAATAATACACAAGCGATATATCCATCACGTCGCCTTTCCCTCTTTGTTTTTCTTGCATAAGCTCCCGTGTTCAATATGGTACTTTCGCTCATAAAGAATGAAGCTAAGTCCATTTCGTAGCGGAGGAATTGCACTTCTGTTGGCATTGGTATCTCCGCTGGAAGTGCTAATCCTGGAATGCTAGAAAACACTGATAGCGCGATCGCCGGAGTAGCTGCTAAAATCTTGTTAAGCATAAAAAATATCCTGAAGTCTCTAACTCCAGGATACCCGTATTGCTAAATCAAATTAACAATTAATAATTTCTAGATATTGAGCCGAGGTACGTAGTCTGTAGGTTGGGTTGAGAAAACCCAACATCAACCAACAATAATAAATGTGTTGGGTTGCATTTCATTTAACCCAACCTACAAACTAAAAACCTAACCCAAAACGAAATTCACCAACTTACCAGGAACAACAATCACCTTCTTAACTTCCTTACCTTCAATATAACGCTTCGCCACCTCAGACTCCCGCGCATATTTTTCCAACTCAGCTTTATCTAACTGCGAAGGAACTTGAATAGCACCGCGAGTTTTACCCATAATTTGAATTACCAAAGTAATCTCATCAGCTATCAACGCCGCAGGATCAAAACTCGGCCAAACTTGAGTATGTACCGTCCCCTTATTCCCCAACAAATGCCATAATTCATCAGCAATATGGGGCGCGAAAGGCGCTAACATAATCACCAAAGTTTGAATCCCTTCCGCATAAATTGGCGAATTATTACACTTAGCATCAGTCAACGCATTACTTAACTTCATCAATTCCGAAATAGCAGTATTAAATTGATATTCTTCCTGCACATCTTCCGTAATTGCTTGAATCGCTAAATGAATCGCTCTCCGTACATCTTTTTCCTCTTTACTTAACTTCTCCAAATCAGCTTTTTGCTTACAAACTCCCGCCGCAGCGTAATCAGTAACCAACCGCCAAACCCGATTTAAAAATCTAAATTGCCCCTCAACATCAGCTTCATCCCATTCTAAATCTTTCTCTGGAGGTGCTTTAAATAAAATGAACATCCGCGCTGTATCAATGCCATATTTATTAATCACATCTTCCGGTGCTACACCATTTCCTTTAGATTTAGACATGGTAGCATAAACCTTTTCTAAAGGTTCTCCAGTTTGCGGATCAACAGGATTATTAACATCAACTAAATGAGAAGGAATCCATTTATCCTTACCGCTTTTTTTCGGGTTCATGTAAGTTAAACCCTGTACCATTCCCTGAGTTAATAACTTTTGAAATGGTTCATCAAAATTCAGTAAACCTCTATCTCTTAATACTTTGGTAAAGAAACGAGAATACAACAAATGTAAAATTGCGTGTTCAATTCCTCCCACATATTGATCTACCGGCATCCAATCATTTACCCTACCACCATCAAATATTTTCTCTGCATTTGTGGCATCAGTAAACCGCAAGAAATACCAAGAAGAATCAATAAAAGTATCCATCGTGTCGGTTTCTCTTTTTGCTGGAGTACCGCAACTGGGACAAGGAACATTTACCCAACTTTCTAATTGTCCTAAAGGTGAACCACCACGGCCACTTAATTCAATTTCTTCTGGCAATTGTACAGGTAAATCTTTTTCTGGTACTGGTACAATTCCACATTCAGGACAATGAATAACAGGAATAGGTGCGCCCCAATAACGTTGACGAGAAATTAACCAATCTCGCAAGCGATATTGTACCCTTTCTTTACCAAAACCATGCTTTTCTGCATAGTCAGTAATTGCCTTTTTCGCATCTACTGAATTTATGCCATTAAACTCACCGGAATTAACTAAAATTCCCGGTTCTGTATAAGCTGCTTTTAAATTTTCATCTGCGCCAATTTCGGGAACAATGACAACTTTAACCGCTAAATTCTGTTCCTTTGCAAATTTGAAATCTCGCACATCATGGG
This sequence comes from Sphaerospermopsis sp. LEGE 08334, assembly GCF_015207205.1. Taxonomy (NCBI): domain Bacteria; kingdom Bacillati; phylum Cyanobacteriota; class Cyanophyceae; order Nostocales; family Aphanizomenonaceae; genus Sphaerospermopsis; species Sphaerospermopsis sp. LEGE 08334. Next base: position 18,873 of record NZ_JADEXH010000017.1, read on the forward strand.
CAGGTACTCCCATCACCGCACCAGTACCATATTCATACAGTACATAATCTGCAATCCAAATGGGTACTTCTTCCCCGGTGAAGGGGTTGATAGCTTTCCCCCCGGTGGGTATACCCCGTTTTGGTTTGTCTTCTGCGGTTCTTTCTAATTCGCTTTGGTTAGTAACTTCCTTGATAAAAGCCTCTACGTCCGCTTTTTGGTCTGACGTGGTGACAACTTGAGTTAAAGGGTGTTCTGGGGCTAATACAACGTAACTCACGCCATAAACGGTGTCGGGACGGGTGGTATAAACGGCGATTTTTTCATCTAAGCCGACTATGGGAAATTCTAAATATGCACCAGTGGATTTACCTATCCAGTTAGCTTGCATTACTTTAACTCGTTCTGGCCAACCAGGTAATTTATCCAAATCATTTAATAATTCTTCGGCATAATCGGTAATCTTTAAAAACCATTGACGCAATAATTTACGTTCTACTATTGCTCCACTACGCCAAGAACGTCCTTCACTGTCTACCTGTTCGTTAGCTAGTACGGTTTGATCAATGGGGTCCCAATTTACAGCCGCTTCTTTTTGATAAGCTAAACCCGCTTCTAAAAATTGCAAAAATATCCACTGTGTCCATTTATAATAATCGGGAGAACAGGTAGCCAATTCTGCATCCCAATCTAAGGATAAACCCAGACGTTTTAATTGCTGTTTCATCTGGTCTATATTTTTATATGTCCATTGGGCAGGAGGTACACCCCGATCAATGGCGGCGTTTTCTGCGGGTAATCCAAAGGCATCCCAACCCATTGGATGTAATACTCTATACCCTCGCATTTGTTTAAAGCGGGCGATTACGTCTGTAATGGTGTAGTTACGGACGTGACCCATGTGCAAGCTACCGGATGGGTAGGGGAACATGGAAAGCGCGTAGAATTTAGGCTTGTTTTTGTCTTGAGGTGTTTTATCTAAGCCTAATTCTAACCATGTTTGTTGCCATTTTTCTTCAATTGCGGCTGGGGTGTATGATGCTTTTGGGGTGGACTCCACAACTAAAAACTCCTAATATTTTTCCTAGTTTCGCTATTGTGGCATAATATAGAGTTGTCCTGAAGTCATTCAGCCAATCGCTTTCTATCTTCCAAAAACTCATCAGCAGTACAAGTTCAAAAACTCAAACTGAAAAATTTTTATGCAAGACTCAGTGAGTAATTAGCAAAATTGACATAGCTGTCATACCCCAAACATGAGAAAACACCTACAAAAAAATTCTTATTTGATCAGCATTTGAGGCTTATTGATAGAAACTCAGTGTAGTAGCAATTGTTTGCTATATAATTGCTCAGATGTACTGGTTAAAAATAAACTTAATAGGGAACACTAAGTTCTAAATCATTGACTCGATGTGAGGGTAAAATTAAGCCGTTATTAGTAAGGATTGTTTCGATTGTTTGTTGACTCACCATAAAATATTCGGATGCTTCTTCTATCGCAGACTCTGAGTAGTCATTATTCAAATAAGCCTGCAAGCTATCGAGGGGACAAAGAAGCTCTGCTGCAAAAGCACGCTGATATTTTTGTCTTGATGTTCTGATGTCAGTGCTGGCAAGCCATGATTTCCCACCGTTGCCATAAAGCAAATAATCACCAATAAGCCTGGCAAATTCAAATCTTTTGGCAAGTGGATGGCTTTTTCTCGGATGATAGTGAAACCCATTGTTACCTAATGGGACTGCAACTGAAATAGGTTGTCGTTTCTTTTGAGGCTGCCAGTCGTCATATTCAGATTCCTTTATACCAAGCAAATCGGAAAGGATTTTGTTTGTTAGGGGTTGTTCCTCGTTGTCAATCTCCTTACGCACAAAAGATGCAACTTCCTTTGCTCGTTGCCAAGGCACTTTTGCTGTCTCTTGATTTACAGGCAAATTACTCCAATTAATTGGTTTTCCTTTGAGTCCAGTGGATTCTATCAGTTCTCTAATTGCCCTGAAAGGTTTACTTTCTGATGATTCTTTGCCGCAAGTGGGAGCTAGTTCAGAAAGCGTTTCATTTCCCATTTGTTCAGCCAAATCAAGAGCATCTTTGACGATATCATCGGGGCATTCATCGGGATCAAAGCCTAATTCAGCTTCACGACGACGGTACATTGTTGAATACGGGTCAGATCGTTCTTCCTGAACTTCTTCCCAAAGGTGAGCTAAGGACGTGGCATGAACTCCTGTTTCATGAAGATGGGATATAACAGACTCTATGAATGCTGTTGCTATGCTATCAAATTCAAGGAAGTTTTCTGAGATTGGGCGATCAAGACCATTTATGTATCTAACTGACTGTTTATCACTAGGATTCGATGGAGTAGCCCATATTTGCATAGATTCAGTATCAGAAGCGAATATGACCCTTGGCCAAATAAACCCTTGATTGGATGCAGTTAGTTCATGCGCCATTCTCCAATCAACTGAGGGTTTAATTCCTGGGGGTGGAAGAGGCTCGAAAAGTAATCTCCACCATGAGGAGGCCATCCACGATGCAAGCGGATAGGCAGAAACCAGAACGCTAGGGTAAATCTCTTGAGACCAAATACTCTTGTTTTCAGTTAAATTTACTTCTCCTGCTTGCAAACTAAACATACCCATAGTCTGATGAATTTCGGGCAAATCATTTCCTCTGGGCAACCAGTTAAAATTAAGACTGAGCTTTTTCACTCCGAATCCTCCATTGCTTAATGACCTCTTCACAGAAAGGATCTTCCTTTGGCATAGGATAACCATGATACGATCCTTGCTCAGACGACTCAAGCTGTGCTTCTAGTGGAGTCTCATCATCCATGATAGACCAAACATTTTTTGGACACTGACCTATAAAGCGATCGCTAACTAATCCATTTTTAATGCCTTTTCTCAGCACAGCTAGAGCTTCCTTTCTGGTGAAAACCTTAACGGAGTCACAAAGTGATTTAGCTGATCTAGGAGAACTAGGGGGCGTAAGATTGAAATCACCTGGATTCTTTTTATGTTCGGGATTTCCGCCATACTGCACTTTTGATGCCAGGTCTGAAAGGTGTTGAAAATCACATTCCTCCAAATTACACATTTTGCGTTTGGGGTTGAAATTTCCGCTACGTTTTTTCATGAAAATAAAGTGATGGCTCAACCGTAGAACATTTCAGTCATCCAGTAGTTATCTTGCAGTGCTTTTATTTTTAAACTCTCTCTAACTATGGATTATACAGAAATTTTCTAGATAATACCCCTAAAGAAACGATGATGAACTCTGAATCGCAATTTTTGGTACTAATAATACTAACTAACCGAAACCCAAAAACTAGGTATCTTGCTATAGGATAATTATAAAAATTACTGTACCTGAGAAATCACAGTGATTAACGTTTTTGTGTATGGTACTTTAAAACCTGGTGAATCAAATTATTACCTATGTGAAAATTATGTGATAGCAGCAAAACAAGCGATCGCATCAGGTAAACTATTTAATTTACCAATGGTTTATCCAGCAATGACTCTGGGAGATGGCAAAGTTTATGGCTATTTACTGTCTTTCCCAGACTCCCAGATTTTACCAGCATTGGATGATTTAGAAGATTACGAGTCTACCAGACCAATGTCAAAAAATCTTTACAATCGCCAATCTATCGAGATTTTTGATTTAGATGGCTTGTCTTTAGGTTGGGCTTGGGTGTACTTAATGACACTAGAAAGAGTTGATAAACTCAGTGGTATTCCTCAGATGGACGGCTGTTGGATCAGTTTCAGTTAAAGTCAAATCTTTTAAACTGTCACCTGTCACCTGTTACCTGTCACCTGTCACCTCTAATTAGTTAATATCTAATTCCGTGCCTTTTTCTAAAGTTTTTGACTGATTAACTGGCTTTTTCGGAGAAGCTACCGCCGTTTTGGGAATTTCAATCACTGGGTTATTCAAAGCTACCATTAACGGTGAGGTAGGAACTGCTGGCTGTGTTGTTACCGTTATTGGCTGTATTTTCTGTTGTGCCAGTTGCAACTTGGATGTATTACCAGGTATGAAACCAGATATTGAGCCAATGATACAAGCAGCTACAGCAGCCCCTCCAAACATCCAACCTAGTTGGTAACGGTAGCTCAAGCGTTTCCAGACTCGCTGGAATGTAGCTTCTGGAGGCTGTGCAGATGCTGGTATGGGCATGGTTCTTACACCTTGCCGCAGTTTTAACAGTCGTGCATACAGACACTTAACTGATTCATCTGTGGACAGCCATTGCTCTACTTGCTTACGTTCGGCAGCGGTAACTTCGCCATCTAGGTAAGCACTTAATAACTCAAAGCGGTCAGTTTCGTTGTGTTGTCGGCAATCATGTTTCTCCATATCCTTAGTACCCGTTGATTCATTGGTATATTTAGCCATTCCATTTGCTACATCACTAGGGAATTGGGAGGGGGAACGGTCATCAAACTGAGAATCAGTATTCATTTTAACGTTTTTACCAAGTCATACACGGGTAAACACAGCGGATAAATTTGAGAATTTAAGCAATTTTACTTCCAAATGGCAGAAAAAAATTGAGATTTCACCACAGTTCTTGATCTTTTAAAATTCTACCATTGAATTAAGGAAAGATGTTGTAAATTTACTTAACCATCTAGATAACTTTGCAACTGTGTTTGCAATCTGGATCTAGCCCTAGCTATTCTCGATTTTACAGTTCCTAGAGAAACGCCGGTAATTTCGGCAATTTCTTCATAGGGTAATCCTTCGATTTCTCTCAGGACAATTGTAGTACGGAACACCTCTGGTAAATCGGCGATCGCATCTCGCAGTTGTTCGTAAAATTCTCTAGTAGTGAGTTCTTCCTCTGGTCCTGGTGTATCACCAGCAATTTCCCAATCCATCTCGCCGTCGTCTACCGAGCGGGGAGCATCCAATGACAGGGGGCTAACAACCCGTTTGCGTTTACGCAACTCGTCATAAAACAAGTTAGTAGCAATACGGCTTAACCAACCCCGAAATTTAGCAGGGTCTTGTAAGCGGTTAATATTCCGATAGACTCGAATCCACACTTCCTGAGCCAAGTCGGCTCTGTCAGACCAATCAGGAGCCAGATGGTATAAAACCCTATCGACTTGAGTCTGATAGCGCCGCAACAGTTCTGCAAAGGCAGCTTTATCTGGGCGCAGTCCTGCTTGACAGCGTAAAATAATATCGTGGTTTGAGAGTTTGTCAACTTGCACCGATGCTTGTGAATAATTGGCATCAACAGTTGACCAGGATACAGTAATCGATTGACTCATAGATCGTACTGGCTGTAAATCATCCCCTCCTATTAGACTAGATAATTAGAGAGATGTTCCTGGGTTAAGTGACGGATTTATGAGATCAACACGGAAATATAAATCAGGAATTATAAAAAAAGTCTTGAGTCTACAATGCCGAGTCTTGGGTATAGGGCAAAAAATCAGTAAGATGTATTCACTTGAACAACTGACTACTACCCCTTGACAATTGGGACTGGGGACTGGGGATACAATGAAAGGATTTTGGATTTTGGATTGTTTCTGTCAACTCCAATCTAAAATCTAAAATCTAAAATTATTCTGACTCCTAAAACTCCTAAATCATAAAGATATTGTCAGGGTAATGAGATAACTGATAATTATTGATAAATTCTTTGCTAATTGGCTGCTGTTGGCAGTCCATAATTAATTTTAATGAGCCAGATATGTCAGGGATACACAATAAGCAATGGCAATGGCAAGAAATGAATCTGTAGCACGGATGGTAATGTTCCTCTGTTTTGGCACAGCAATTTTATCTCTGGCTGTCCATTGGCACAGTATGAGAACAACAGCCCAGTTAAATCCGTCGGTATCCACTACATTAAGGAAAAATTCTACTTCCCCGACTGACTCTAGTAAAAATATTTCTCCAGGTATTAGCATTGGGGAAACCGCTTTCGGCGCGTCTTTTCCCTCTTCTCCATCAAATTCTACTGCTGGGAAAAAATATGTAGCTAGTGCTGCGGATACACCAAAAAATACAAAGTTGGTGTTTCCAGAACAGATCGAGAAGCAGAAGACAAACAGCAAACCAAAGGGCTTTTTCTTTCGCGGTGTGGATGAGTCCACGTCTGTTCAAGGTTCTCAATCTACTCAGATAGAAGTGGTGGTTGATTTAAGCGATCGCCGGGTTTATGTTTACCGCTATGACCAAGTTATAGCTAGTTACCCCATTGCTATCGGTAAAAAAGGTTGGGAAACGCCCACAGGTAATTTTCAAGTCATACATAAGGAACATCATCCAATTTGGAAGCATCCAATTACAGGGAAAATATATGAAGCTGGTACTGATAGTCCTTTAGGAGACAGATGGATTGGTTTTTGGTCAGATGGCAGAAACGAAATTGGCTTTCATGGTACACCTGATACTGATTTAATAGGTGCAGCCGTGTCTCATGGTTGCTTGAGAATGCGTAACCCTGATGTGCGAATGTTATATGAGCAAGTAGATTTAGGCACACCAGTATTAGTGCGCGACTAAAATAGCAGTGGTCAGGAGGCAGGAGTCAGGAGAATTTTAGATTTTAGATTTTAGATTTTAGATTGGATTCATGAAATACAATCCAAAATCCAAAATCCAAAATCCAAAATAGAATCACCAGTCCCCAGTCCCCAGTCCCCTATTTTTCTTGTGAGTTTTGCTCAAAATTAGGTGCGTAAACTTGAAGTAAGGTACTGACTTGGCGGAGAAGTTCATTCCCCGTAGTTTTACCTAAAGCTTGACCTTCTGGGAAGAATTCAGGCTTGGAGAGCTTGTTCAACAATTTTTTCAATACTCATAATTCTGCTATATAAAACCTAGACAAAGCTAGACTTTACTTTCTACTTCAACGGGAGCATGGGAGCGGTTATCCCTCCGTAGACTTGCACGCTGTAGCCCAACGCGATCTTTCTGGTGTGAAAGGAGGCAGGAGTTGAAAGGCAGTTTTGCTGGAGGCCGATTATAGGGGATTTTCAACCCACCTCCAATCATAGACTGCCAAATCACCAGATTATGGCGGGGGACTTAAACCCAAATGGGCGAGTCAAAAAGGCTTTATTCTTAATTCAAAATTCTCCATCCTCCTGCCCCCTGCCTTTTGCCTCGCCCGAAGGGCAGTTAAGATTTTCAAAAAGACTACCACTATCATTGCTTGGTTTTCGCGTCGGCAATAGTCTTAATTCAATACTGGATATCCCAGGATTATATATCAAGATAGTTGATTTTTTAACTCAAGAGAAATTGATTTTTGTCTACATAAGTATAGCTTTGTCTAGAAAATCGCCAGCTTAGGACTAGCTCACGGCTAAATTTTAGCCATAGTATTTATAGTTCAGAATTTATCATTCATAATTCATAATTGGATCTTTAATTATGAATTATGAATTATTAATTAAGAATTACTAATCAATTATCTTTGTTTTCCAAGATGAAGGATCAATAGATTTTCCATTTACATATAAACCCCAGTGTAGATGAGGTCCTGTAGAAGCACCTGTAGAACCTACTGCACCAATTAGTTGACCAGCTTTGACCATATCACCTTCTTTGACATTAATCCGACTGAGGTGCATGAAAATGCTGGTTACTCCTTGACCGTGGTCAATGCCAACTACATTACCATGAACTATGAAACCTTGGGAGACTGTACCTACTAAAGCCACTTTTCCTGCTGCTGGGGCAACTACGGCTGAACCTGCTGCACCAGCGTAGTCCAGTCCTCGATGGTAGTAATCATTGGCAAATTTACCATTATAGTAGCGCCTTACACCATAGGTTGTGGTCATCCGTCCTTGATTTGGTCTCAGGAAAACACCGTCCCAATATTTGTCAGGTGTTTGTAGGGCTTTAAACTCTTTAACTCGTTCTAGTTCATATTCTGTTGCTTTAACTCCGGCTTTTCCTGGGGGTAAATTAATACGTTGGATGGGAAAGTTGCGATCGCCCACAAACACAGCTAAGTTTCTCTGTCGTTGTCCCTCTCCTGACACAGTAACCGTTCTCACTCCTGCTTTTTCTAATGGAGTGGTAGGAATAAAAGCACGGTATTTATTCGGAGCAATTTCAAAGGCTGGATATGTTTGTTCTCCGACTGTTACCGTAGGAATACCAGGTTTATCTTCACGCTCAAGCTCAATTAATACGGAAATTGTATCTCCCAATTTCACTTTTTCAGGTAGAATTTGTACTTCTAAAGCCTCTGCTGGCAAGGTTAGAGCTATGGGAACAGCTGCAAACATTCCCATTAACATCTTAGTGACACTGCTGACACCAACACGCTTTAACTTATTCTGAGGATTAATAACTTGAGCTTTGGTAGTCATAGGTTATGAAAAAATATGTTGCTGCTGTTGAACAACAGACTAACTTATCAGGGATAGTGTTTCCACAGCGCAGTAATTTTTTGTAATTCTCCCCCTGCTTCCCCTACTTCCCCTACTCCCCTACAACCTTATAAAAATCCTCGTTTACCATTAGGGCGCACTGTCAACCAATTAACTTTTGCTAATGCCAATTGCTCATCTGTCACCTTAGCACCAGTGAGATTAGCACCACACAAATTAGCACCTCTGAGATTAGCCTGACTCATATAAGCATAGCTGAGGTTTGCACCTCTGAGGTCTGCTCCTTCTAAATCTGCATGACTCAAGTAAGCTTTGCTTAAATTCGCATCCCTAAGATTTGCTTCTTTGAGATTAGCTCTACCAAAGTCACTATTTTCCAGATTTGCTTCTTTAAGATTAGTTTTTGTGAGTTGGGCGCTGTGGAAATTAGTTCCCGATAAATCTGCACTTTGTAGGTTCAACAAACTGATGTTGTATGAGGCAAAATCCCGCCTTCCCTTCATATAAGCTGTAAGCAAAGTTTGGGAACTTAATTTGCGTTCAGCTTGAGAACCAGTGCTGTTACTATTAAGCAGATTGGGAGATTGGGATATCAACTGCTTACGCTCTCTTCGTCCAGCCTGTAATGCTGAATTTTCTCCTAACTTAGCTCGTCTAGCACGAATTGCATCTGCAACCTGAGATAGACCATTACCATTATTGCTATTATTGCTACTGGAAACCGAATCATTAAATAAAACCGCAGAATTGTCTGAGGTATTATAAGTTCGCTCTTTAATATCAGTATCAGACTTTATATCTGGTTTAACTATTAATCCCTTGGCTAAACTTTCCAGATATGGTTCCATCTCCAACGCTCTCAGTACATCTGGGGCTGACTGGTAGCGATTGCGAACGGAAACTTCCAACATTTTTTTTAACACGCTGGCGAAATGCCCACTCACATTTACAAGCTGTTCCCACAACATTTCTCCTGTTGTGGGATTATATGGCAAATCTTTAGGAGTTTTCCCTGTTAATAAATAAATGCAAGTAACACCTAGCGCATAAATATCGCTGGCGTACACTGGACGCATAGCCATTTGTTCAGGAGGCGCAAAACCAGGAGTACCGATGGCATAGGCTGTTAACGCTGTCTGTCCTGATGGGTTAGACGCAACTTGCCCAACTTGGTTTTTTACAGCACCAAAGTCAATCAGTACCAGCCTAGCATCTTGAGAGCGACGAATTAAATTAGCTGGTTTAATATCACGATGAATTACTTTTAACTCATGAATGTATTGCAGTAGTGGCAGAATCTCACTTAAAAACTGTTTCACTCCCACTTCGCTATAGCATCCAGTTTTTTTCACTTCCTGTTGGAGAGTAGCACCACTGATATATTCCTGAACTAAGTAAAATTGGTTTTCCTGTTCAAAATAGTCTAGTAGTCTTGGTATCTGTGGATGATTGCCAATCTTACCCAGGGTTTTAGCTTCTCTTTCAAATAAGTCCCGTGCCATTTCCAAGATATGTGGGGCTGTTCCTGATGGACGTAGTTGCTTGATGACACAACTCGGTTCTCCTGGTAAGACTTCATTCTGGGCTAAAAACGTTGCTCCGAAGCCTCCCAAACCTAACTGTTTGATTGCTCGATATTGACCACATTTACCGATCAACAATAATTGATCGCCACAAGATAGACACCTTTGGCTAGATGCCGAATTTTTGGGCTGGGGACAAGTAGGATTGAAGCAGTAGCTCATGCACTCTTAACTCGCTGCACGACGAATAGGTAAGAAAATTTGACTCTTATTACATTAATGTTAGCAAATGGTAAATTATCAAAAGCTATTGCCGATATCGACTACTTAGTTAGCTTTTTTGTATCGGCATCAAACTGTCAAAGGTTGTGGACATAAAGGATGTGGTTGTTAAAAAATAGGGAATAGGGAACAGGGAATAGGTACAAGGCAAAAGTAAGAATTTAGTTTTTACCCAGTCCCCAATCACCAATCACTAATCCCCAATCCCCAGAAATTAGAGACTAGAAAGCACGTCCTTTGCAGCGGCTAACGTTTGCTCAATATCTTCATCTGTGTGGGCTAAAGAAGTAAACCCAGCTTCAAACTGAGATGGTGCTAAGTAAATACCACGCTCTAACATCCCACGATGGAATCTTCCAAACTTGGTTGTATCAGCTTTTTTCGCATCTTCGTAGTTGTGAACTGGACCACTAGTGAAAAATAAACCAAACATGGCGCTAATACTACCACCACAAGCTGCATGGCCTGTTTCTTGAGCAACTTTGAGCAAACCATCAGCTAGTTTTTTGGTGATGCGTTCTAGCTGTTCATAAGTGCCTGGTTTTTGTAGTAATTCTAGGGTTTTGATTCCCGCAGTCATAGCTAAGGGATTTCCAGAAAGAGTACCAGCTTGATATACAGGACCGGCTGGGGCAATCATTGACATGATATCGCGGCGACCACCATAAGCTCCCACAGGTAAGCCTCCACCGATGACTTTACCCATTGTGGTTAAATCGGGAGTGATGCCAAACTTCTCTTGAGCGCCACCGTAAGCAATACGGAAGCCTGTCATCACTTCATCAAATACCAATAAAGCTCCATGTTCGTGGGTAAGTTCCCGTAAACCTTCCAAGAAACCAGCATCGGGAGGAATAAAACCTGCATTACCAACAACAGGTTCAAGAATAACACCAGCTATTTGATCACGGTTTTCTTCAAATAAAGCTTTGACAGCTTCTAAATCATTGTAAGGCGCAGTTAAGGTACTTCTGGTTGCAGATTTAGGTACTCCTGGGGAGTCGGGTAAACCGAGTGTAGCTACACCAGAACCGGCTTTAACCAGGAACATATCAGCGTGTCCGTGATAGCAACCTTCAAATTTAATGATTTTTTCGCGGTTGGTGAAAGCTCGCATCAACCGGAGGACGGCCATACAGGCTTCTGTTCCAGAGTTAACAAATCTTACCATTTCGATGCTAGGAACTGCATCAATCACCATTTCTGCTAAGACATTTTCTAGCACGGAGGGAGCGCCAAAGCTAGTACCTTTTTCTAAAGCTGCGTGTAATGCGCTGATTACTTCTGGATGGGCATGGCCACAAATAGCAGGACCCCAAGTACCCACATAGTCGATGTATTTGTTGCCGTCTACATCCCAAATATATGCTCCGTTAACGCGGTCAAATACTATAGGTTGTCCACCAACTGATTTAAAAGCACGCACGGGAGAACTAACGCCTCCTGGCATGAGATTTTGAGCAGCAGTAAAGATTTCTTGTGATTTTGTGGTTTTAATTGTGGTGTTTACCAAGGTTATCTCCTATAGGTGGTAATTAAATTGAGCTTCTTTAATTAGGATAGGACTAAATGGGTAATGGGTAATGGGTAATGGGTAATGGGTAATGGGTAATGGGTAATGGGTAATATTTTTCCCAATCACCAATTACCAATTACCAATTACCAATTACCACTTTCTGCTAAACTCCTGTTAGCATCTGCAATTGATTAATAATTGTTAACTTACTCTAGTTTTTGTATGTCTTCTCCTGAACTGCTAACGCTCCAATCTGCCATCCCTGTGGAAAAAATCCGTTACGATGACAAAGGTTTAGTACCTGCGATTATCCAAGATTATCTAGATGGTACTGTATTGATGATGGCCTGGATGAATCAGGAGTCTCTGCAAAAGACTTTGGAAACTGGAGAAACTTGGTTTTGGAGTCGTTCCCGTCAGGAGTTTTGGCATAAGGGCGCTACTTCTGGACATATTCAGAAGGTGCAAAGTATTCGTTATGATTGTGATAGTGATGCTTTACTGATTGGTGTTGAGCAGTTGGGAGATATTGCTTGTCACACTGGGGAACGCAGTTGTTTTCATCAGTTTGATGGTAAGGTTCAACCACCTCCAGCAGATATGTTATCTCAGCTTTTTCAGGTAATTTGCGATCGCCGTGATCATCCTCATGAAAATTCCTATACCTGCAAATTATTGGCTGGTGGTGATAATAAGATTTTGAAAAAGATCGGTGAGGAAAGCGCCGAGGTTGTTATGGCTTGCAAAGATGATGATGCTGAGGCGATCGCCGGAGAAGTTGCAGATTTGTTTTATCATACCCTGGTGGCTCTAGCACATCATCAAGTTGATTTAAAAGCTGTTTATCGGAAATTACAAGAACGCCGGAAATAGGGACTGGGGACTGGGGACTGGGTAAGAGTTTTTACCAATGACCAATGACCAATGACCAATGACCAATGACCCATTTATTAACGTAAGTTGCTAGTTCTGCAAGAAAGGCTCTCAAATCGAAGTCACACTGAGCTAAATTGTTACTAAACCTTGATATTTTTGTAATTCTTATTATTTGCGGCTATTATCCTCTTTAGTTCCACAGAATTTCCACAGGAAGTTTGCCAGTTTTCCACAGATGCTTGACGAACTAACAAAGCCTTGCTGGCTTACTGGGGATTTTATGCTTTGATGACTGAACTACATCACCAACTGAGTTTTTATTAAATTAAGTAACAAAAATATAGCTCTAGTCCTGATTAGTTCGTGAGTATTTATTTTTTAACTACCGATTTTTAACATTTCGCAGCATTGACAAACCCACCCCCTCTGAGCGCACAATGATTCGGCTTGCTTTTTTATTCCGTTCCGATATGAGCATCAATTTTGCACAGTGAACTCAGGTATGAGTGGGGATTTTATGGCTGGTGACAATACTTGACCAATAATTCCTTGATGGTATATCCCTGATTTATTTGTGGGTCGATCCAAAATCCAAAATTCGGATAAATGCAAGCAAAATCTCTTGATAGACCGTATAGAAGGGAAATCTTATGAACACAACAGTTAGTATCTTTACAGTGATTCCCGAAGCACTCCACGAATCCCTAAACAAATACTTAGAAACCCATCCCGATTGGGATCAAAACCGAGTATTAACTGCGGCGTTATCGTTGTTTTTGCTACAAAATGGAGAGAGCGATCGCCAAGCTGCTCGTATTTATTTAGAAACTTTGTTTCATCAAGAACAAAAATTTCTTTGATCCAACTCTTGAAACTATTCCCTGTTCCCTGTCTCTAAGAAAAGACTTTTTCAGCAAACCCTAAGTATTAGCACTGTGAGAGGTAGGTGATAGGGTGATATGGTGATGTAATACACCAGACACCCTACACGCAATACCATTAGAGTTATTCGTTTTGTGGATTGGTAGTAGATTCAAATTTGTAACCTACACCACGTACAGTCTGAATTAATGCTGGTTGAATAGCATCAATTTCAATTTTTTTGCGAATTTGACCGATGTGAACATCGACAACTCGCTGATCTCCTACATATTCATAGTCCCAAACCTCTTGTATAAGTTCTGATCGCCGCCAAACTCGACCTGGATGACTGGCTAAAAAATGTAACAAATCAAATTCCAAAGCGGTCAAGGGTACTGGTTCGTCATTAAGTGTTACTTCTCTCCGCACTGGGTCAATCACGAGTTTGTCAAAAATGAGGCGTTTTTGTTCTGCGGTGGTAACAACCCGCTGTCGCCTCAAAATTGCTGCTACTCTGACCTCTAGCTCTCCCAGTCCAAAGGGTTTGGTGAGATAGTCATCAGCACCTTTGGAAAAACCGCGAATTTTGTCAGTTTCATCTGTGCGACTGGTGAGCATCAGGACAAAAACGCCATTTCGGCTTTGCATCTCTTGGCACAGGTTAAAACCAATCGTATCTGGTAGGTTTACATCTAGAATTACCAAGTCTGGGTTAAATTGCTCAAATAAGGTGAGGGCAGTCTTACCATCTTCAGCAGCTTCTACTTGATAATTCTGTTTGATCAAAAAGCGTTGAATTAAATTCCGAACGGCGGGGTCGTCATCAACTACAAGAATCTTGGCAGGAGCCATGACCATTACTTTGCACAAAAATTCATTATGATTAACAGAGCTATTACGTAAAAACGCATTTTCCACTTTGGCTGTACTGAAAAATCTACAAGGAGTAGATACGAGTATCCTGATTGTTCCAATAAACTGTAATTACAATTATGAAAGATGTACACACTAATTTTACGAGTATCAGGTCTGCATTTCAGAATATGTACTATATCTACCGTATGGTTTTCTTGACCCTATTTGTAGCTTTCTGTTTCAGTTTGCATAGTGTGTACTTAGTGAAACAGCAATTTAAATCGGTTTCATTTTAAATCAATATGCGATTTTATACCATATGGTTATCAGAAAATAGGTTGAAAACCTTTGATGGATGTCTCTGATGGCAATATGTTAAAGTAACTATGGTTTAAATTCTTGAGTCGAATAAACTCAGCTGTGCTAATATCCTGATTATGAGGATAAGAATCGGCCGAAAGCACTGTTTCGATTATCATAGAACTTAAGGTTGTTTTTTCTTCAACAAAAGACTGCTGCTGACTAGGGCTGAAGTAACACACTGCCATGAGCGATCAAAATCCCTACCAAAAACTTGGGGTATCAGAAGATGCTAGTTTTGATGAAATTCAGGACGCTCGCAATCGCCTGTTGGAGCAACATGGTGGTGATAGCAAGGGTCGGGAATCAATTGAATCAGCTTATGATGCGATTCTAATGGATCGCTTACGAATGCGCCAAGAAGGTAAAATTAAAGTACCAGAGCGTATCCGCTTTCCAGAAATGCGAGTTCCATCTCCACAAAAAGAAAGTCCGGCTCCTCTCAAGCAGTCACCTGCATGGCTGCAACGAATATTGGATCAACCGAGTCTATCAGATGTACTCGCACCAGGAGCTTGGTTCCTGGGTTTAAGTGCTATTAGTTTATTTGTTCCTGCTGCCAGCGATCAGGTTTTGCAACTGGGATTGGTGGTTGGGGTTGGAGTCAGTATTTATTTTCTCAACCGCAAGGAAAATAAATTTGGTCGAGCAGTTTTGTTTACCCTGGCAAGTCTTATTATTGGCTTAATAGCTGGGGGATTGATTGCAGTACCTGTATTACAGCAACTAGCTTTGATCAATATTACAGCAAATCAGTTTTCTACGGTTCTGACGTTTATTTTGATGTGGTTAATTAGCAGCTTTCTGCGTTAATGCTGCTTTGAAACTGAGGATTCATAGCAGCGTATTGCAGTTTGATCTAAAAACCAAAGAATATTGACTGAAGGTTTGATGAAAAGGCCTTTTCGTGGGGGGAGGCAAGAGGCAAGAGGAAAGGGCTATCTGTATCAAAATGATCCATTTTGCAACTCTTACCTTCAAAAACCTTGCACCTATTTTCTTGTTTATCAACTCCAAACCTTTGATTGATCTGGATTTAGAGTTTATATGACTTACGCCACGCTCCGCTATCAGCAAGCCCGACTTAGATATTCTTATTGCCGTAGAGACGTTACCCAGAAACGTCTCCTTTTTGTGATTTTGTATATTTGATGTTGTATCTTTCAGCCGATGGGATAAACTAATTCCCTGACACTGGTGGCTGAATCTTGTTGTAATGCCACAGATGCGATCGCTTGGGCTTCTGAGATGGTTAAATGGGAAATAGCTTGTTTTAATGATGCTATAGCTTGGGGATTGACACTTAATTCATCTAATCCCAAACCTAATAAAATGGGTGCTACTAAGGTTTCTGCGGCCACTTCTCCACACAACCCCACCCAAATATTAGCAGCATGGGCAACTTCTACAGTTTGGTGAATCATGCGTAATACCGCAGGTTGCAAGGCATCGGCTAAAGTTGCTACTTTGGGATTAGTGCGATCGCCTGCCATCACATACTGACTTAAATCATTTGTACCTATACTAAAAAAGTCAACTTCCCTAGCTAACTGATCAGCAATAGCTACTGCTGCGGGTGTCTCTATCATCATTCCCACTGCCATTTTTTCATCAAAAGCTATTCCCGCTTGTCGCAGTTCTGTTTGCACTTCGGTTAAAATTGCTTTAGCTGCTCGTAATTCTGTTAACGTGGCAATCATTGGCCACATAATTTTGATATTATTTCCGGCACTGGCGCGTAAAATTGCCCTTAATTGAGTTTTTAAGAATTGAGGATTTTCTAAACAGAAACGTATTCCCCGCACACCTAAGAAGGGGTTAGCTTCTTCACTAGGGTGACTCAGATAAGGAAGTGGTTTATCTCCACCCACATCCAGGGTACGAATAATTAAGGGACGCTGGTCTAAAACCTCACCTATAGCCTGATAAACTTGTAATTGTTCCTCTTCTGTGGGTGCTTTTGTTTTTTCCAGATACAAGAACTCTGTACGCAGTAAACCCACACCTTCTGCACCATGACTGACAGCGGCTTTGCCATCGGCAATACTACCAATATTAGCAAAAATTTGTATTCTCCGACCATCACGGGTAATCGCTGGCTGATGTGCTTTAGCTTTCGCTTCGGCTTGGGCGGTTTGCCATGTTTGACGTTTGGCTTCTAGGGCAGTTAATGTTTCTGCTGGTGGTGCTACCCAAACCTTACCGCTTTCCCCATCAATTGCGATCAAAGTACCGCTTTCTAAGGTTAACACTTGAGGAGCTACACCCACAACCGCTGGAATGCCTAATGTGCGGGCGATAATAGCACTATGGGAAGTTGCACTCCCAGAAGTCATACAAATGCCTAATACTTTGGTAGGATCGAGTTTAGCGGTATCTGAGGGACTTAAATCTGTACCGACAATAATTGATGGTTCTGTGATGTGCAAGTCAGTGGGCAGACTACCAAGTAAAATTCTTAACACCCTACGCCCGACATCAACTACATCATCTACTCGTTCTTGTAAATAAGCATCTTCCAGTTTACGGTAAGAATTTGCTACTTCATCGACTACAGCTTGCCAAGCTACTTCTGCATTAAGGCGTTTTTCCACAATATGTTGACGTGCGGCTTCTAGCATGACTGGATCTGCTAAAAATAACAGATGGGCATCAAAAATAGCCGCTTCCGCGTCACCAATTTGTATTGATGTATGAGAAAGTAAAGAAGCAATTTCCTGTTTAGCTATTTGGATAGCAGATTGTAATCTGTGCCACTCGATTTCAACGTTTTCTATGTGATATTCTGTAATTGGGATGGTGACAGATTGATAATAAATTAATGGGGCGATCGCTATTCCCGCAGAAGCAGCAATTCCTCTCAGTTCTCCTTCAGTGGGCGCAGTAACTTCCTCACGGGGGGCTGGTAGCTTTATGATGCTATTATCTTCACCAAAGTTGTTAATAATCAATCCTTGTAAAGCTCTGAGTGCCTCCTGAGCATCCATACCAGTAGCAGTTATCAGCAATTCATGTCCTTGACGTACTCCCAAAGTAGCAACTTGGTTAATACTGTCACCTCTGACCGCTTCTGTATTTCTAGTTAAATTTTGTACTTTGATTTGAGATTGAAACCGGGATGCAGTAGCTACAAACTGAGCAGCAGGACGAGCGTGTAAACCCAAGCGGTTAGTGATTTTGAGGCGAATTTCCTGGGTAGGAATTGCTGCTGTATTACCAGTTTGTGTACTGATGTCTGATAATGGACTGGTGACTAAATTTAACTGAGTTGCTTTTGCTATTAATGCCCCTTGTGCTTCCGTGATCACTTGCTGGATGTTTTTGCCAGCAGCAGCAGCAACAACAGCAGCAATAGCGCCTTCTACTAATGGCGCTGCACATAAATAGATTTTTTCTCGCTGTTCTGGGGTTAGAAACTCCAGAGCCATTTCCGCACTCATTAAAGCACTACCCAAATCCATCAGCACGAGAACACCATCATCTGAGAATACAGAGGCGATCGCTTCATAAACCTTGATCGCATCTGTACCTAGTGGGTGTTCTGGATCATCAACACCTGCTGCTACAGCGAGGGGAATTTTTCCTTGAACCATCTGTGCAGCTAGTTCCTGTACTCCCAGAGCCAATTGTTTACTGTGCGAAACAATAACAATACCAACCACTGTAATACCTTAGCCAGTTACCCATCCTATTATGAATTGTGAAATTGGAAAGACTGTATTTATTTAGGTTCTATTTAGGTTTGAGAAGAAAAGATTAATATTTCTTAACAAGAACAAATCAAAGGAGTCAGGAGTCAGGAGAAAGAATTAATGTTATTGTTTATGCTGTACTATCAGCATTTAGTAAGTTTAATAACTGCTCTATAACTTCAATAAGTTCAAGTACAGAGTTTATAGTTAGTGAAGTAGTTTTGAAACCGTGAGCGATCGCATTTCTTGACTGAAAATTATTTACCAGTAATTGGTAGTCAGTTTGAGAAATAATACCCTCAGTTGCTAACAACTTTAATAAATGCAATGGTGATTCTAGTTTCTGCAACATCAAACCTTCGTGTTCCAAAAGAAGTCTGAGAGTTGCTTCAGCTAAAGACCAAATAACAAGCATCGCTGCTTCTGGATAATTATTTGTCAGTTGTTTAGCTATTTGTAATCTTGATTTTATTTCATCTGCTTCTAGAGAATCTTCGAGTTTATATGAATAAAATTCATCATCTGGATTAGTCATTATTAATTCTAATCTCCACCCAGGATGGGCGTTTATTACCTCTGCTAATCTTTTGAAATTTGATGCAGATGACATCATAGAACGACGTGATTTTACTTCAATGACAGCGGCATCTTCTCCGCGACGTACTATCATGTCAGGTAGGTAGCGATAGTCTTTAAGAAACTCAGGTAATTCTTCTTGCCTGGGTGAAATTATCACCTCATAGCCTTTTTGACGATATTCCTGTGCTACTTTGAGTAATCTTTCTCTTTCCAGTTGTTTTGTTTGAGCATTCATCATTCAATTCCCATCTTCATCTATCATTAATCATTGAAGTTTCTTAACCTGATTATCTGCCAATTTCAATAATCTTTGTGCTTCATTATATGAAGTTGTCCCTGATTTTACATTACTCAATTGATTCATAACTTTAATAATTTCCGCCTTAGCTTCATTTTTATTACTGGGTGGTGAAGCAATCAAACTTTGAATTTCTTTATTAGCTGCATCGAGAATTTCCTTACCCTCGCTTTCCGCTTGACGACGATTTTGAATAGTTCCCAAATTCGTTTGATATTGTGCAATTAACTTTTGTGCTTCTACATAACTGGTTTCGGAAACTTGCACATTTTCTAATTGTTGAATTGCCTTTTTCCATAAATCTGCAATTTGTTCCCATTTTTGGACAGTATGAGGTGGATTTTGAGAAGCTTGGGCTGCTGCTAGAGCATATTGTTTTGCTGCTGCAATCAATGTGGTACTACGTGGATCAATTACAGTTTTTTGTTTAACTTGATAGGAAGCAATTAATTTTTGTGCATCCACATATTGAGGATTTTCATTTGGCACTCTTTCCAGTCTAGAAATTGCCTGTTGCCATAATTCCGCAGCCACTTGAGAATTTGTTGGTTGGATTTTTTGAGCTTCTAAATCAAATTCTTGGGCAGCAGTAATAAAACTACTAATCCGCGCATTTTCAAAGTCTCGTTTGTAGGCTATAAGTTGCCTTTGGGCTGTTTTTCCTGCTAATGTTTGTTGAGAAATTTGATCTAATTTATCTATAGCAATTTGCCAATTAGCAATAGCTGTTTCTCGCTCTTTTGTATCTTTAGCTTGTGCATATTGTTGTTTTGCAGTTTCTAGAGAATTTTTCGCTTCATTAAAGGGAACTATAGCATTTTTGTCTTGAAAAACTACAGCGTCTAATCTTGCTACTCGTTCTCTGGCCTGTTGAAATTCATCTAAGGTAAATTGCCAACTACAACTAAACAAAGTACAATAACGCTGAGGATAATAACCCAAAAACCACACTGGTAAATTATCTAAATGTTTTTTTGCTGCTTTAACTTTTTCTCCACCCAGTTCAATATCCGCAGTGCTGGTTGCTCGACTAATTAATTGATCCGCTTGTTCTAAAGCATCTATCGCACCCCGGTAGTTATGATCCATACTCATAAAACTAGGTAACAGCAGAATGGGTGCTACCTGTGCTACAGGTTTGCGGATCATGGGATATGGTAAATTGACAACCCATATAACTCCTGCTGTACCTGCGATGAAAAAAGCCGCAAATTTGATTTTACCGAACATAATCACACCCAGAACTGACTAAATCTCTCTAAATCTAGTATTCCCTGTTCTGACTAGAAATAATACAAGGATTCCCAAAAAAATTTTCCCATCTCCACACAATCGCTAGGCTGGTTTGCTACGATAAGTAAAGGTGAAGGAATAAATCAGATAATATCAAAATGTCAACAGCTTTAATTACTGGTGCGTCAGGTGGAATAGGTAAAGCTTTTGCTGAAGAATTAGCAGCACGCAAAACAAATCTTGTTCTCGTTGCTCGTTCAGAGGAAAAACTTAAACAAATAGCGAAAAAATTAGAACAAAAACATCAAGTAAAAGTTGAAGTTATAGCCAAAGATTTGACAGAAACTAATGCTACTAATGAAGTTTTTGATTTTATTAATAACCGAGAAATAACAATTGATTTGTTAGTTAATAATGCTGGTTTTGGTGACTATGGAGATTTTGCCGAACGGGATGGAGAACGGCAACAAAAAATGATTCAATTAAATATTATGGCGTTGGTAGATTTAACTCACAAATTTCTACCTTTAATGCGTCAACTTCGTTCTGGTAGTATTATTAATGTATCCTCAATTGCCGGCTTTCAACCAATGCCTTATATTTCTGTTTATGCTGCAACTAAGGCATTTGTTATCAGTTTTAGTGAAGCTTTGTGGGCGGAAAATAAAGATTATGGGGTGAAAGTTTTAGTAGTTTGTCCAGGTCCAACAGAAACAGACTTTTTCATTGAAGCTAAGTTTCCTGAAAATTTAGCATCTGCAAATAATAAAATAGCCACTCCTGAAGAAGTTGTCAAAGATGCTTTACAAGGTTTAGAAAAAGGTGATTCAAATGTAGTTAGCGGTGGTTTAGCAAATAAAATCATTGTCAATATGCACCGCTTTTTACCCAGAGAATCTTTGGTAAGCGCAATAGCAAAACAGTTTAAGAATAATTCGTAATTCGTAATTGATAATTCATAATTTAGTAATTCGTAATTATCAATTATCAATTATCAATTATCAATTGACTACATATATCTGGTTAATTGCACGCGGTAACGTTCTTTTTTAGTCACGGCAATTTCGCCAACTTCTAAACGTCCTTTTCCACGAATTGCTATTAAATCTCCGGTTTTGACTTGCGAACTCGCTTGAGTAATTTCTTTCCAATTTACCCGCACATCACCAGAGTCAATTAAATCAACCATTTTATTACGAGACATCCCAAAACCAGCAGAGGCGATCGCATCTAATCTTAAAGAAGCTTCTACTGTAGTTA
Organism: Sphaerospermopsis sp. LEGE 08334; assembly: GCF_015207205.1. Classification (NCBI taxonomy): domain Bacteria; kingdom Bacillati; phylum Cyanobacteriota; class Cyanophyceae; order Nostocales; family Aphanizomenonaceae; genus Sphaerospermopsis; species Sphaerospermopsis sp. LEGE 08334. The sequence goes on from NZ_JADEXH010000017.1 coordinate 40,572, forward strand.
ATTCTTTCTTTTTCGGTTCTCTAATTTTTAATTCGTTAATATCAATAGGTTGAGTTTTCACAGGCACAGAACGCACCTGTTTTAAATTCATTTCTAAAAATTCTACCAGTTCAGGAACTACAATTGCTTGCGCTCCTCTTTCCCCCAAAATAATAATATCTCCGGTTTTTTCCCTGACAATTCCTGTACCCAACATTGCGCCTAAAAAATCACGATGGGTAGCAGTATCAAACAGAAAATTACCAGCAATTTCTAAAGCAGTAATAGCAACTTGAGATGAATCTAAAGGAAGTTCAGAACGGGCGATCGCCACTCTTTGTCTTTCAGCTTGAGGATATCCACCCCAGGCTACTAAATGCACCTCTGTTAACCGGCTAAAAACCCTTTGAATTTCTGCTAACTCCGGCGGAGATAAAAAATCCGTTACAACAACTTCCCAGGTCTTTATAGCCTGTTCTGCTTGGTCAATTACACGGGCGATACTATCGCGGTTTTCAACACCTTTTAAAAGTTCTTCTCTTGGTAACATGGTGATTGGTGATTGGTGATTGGTGATTGGTGACTGGTGATTGGTGATTGGGAAAAATTAGGAATTATGAATTACCCATTACCAATTACCTATTACCTATTACCCATTTTCAGCATAACCTTGGATATTTTCAGGGTCATATTGACGTAAAATGCGGGTAGCTTGGCGAGTCAGAGTTTCTGAACCTTGAACCACAATTAAATATTTACCAGCATCCAAGCGGTTACGGTAGGGTAAAGCATCGCCACTGCCGGCAACTAAACCCACACCACCACCAACAAACACACTACCCATAGCACCGCTACCAGCACCCAGTAAACCACCAATGACATGATTACCGATTTCACCAGCCCAAGCAAAGGTATCTAAACCAGTGATGAGACTGAAGGTAAAACCAGCAAAAAAGCCGAATGGTATTAACCAGAATGCCATCAAGCGTACTTGTTTTTTCGCTTCTTCTTTGGGGTCTATTAAACCAAACTCATCAGCGGTTTTGTATCCTCTACCCAGGATAGTGCTATTTATCCCTTCTTTTTCTAAGCCTAAGTAAGCAGATTCAGCTTGGATACGGTCTGATAATACGGCGACAAGGTAATTCATTGGTCTAAAAAAGTTATATAAAACAGGGTTTCTTTAATTATCTTTAATTAACAGAATATCAGCACTGGTTCAACGACAGATTCAGCACCAAATATTATTTTAAAGAATCTAAAGGTTCACAGAAATTATTTACACCTTGCTTGAGGACATATATCAAAACTGGTGTTGCCAAAATTTTGGGAAACTCTGGAATACTTCTCAGGTTTGACATCATCCCAGAAATTGAACCATTTAATAAATTATCTCTATATTCTTGTTCGCAGATAACAGCACGCCATTTTTTTGCTAAAGCGTCTAACCATTCAGAATTTGTTCTACCAGGTTCTTGTCCCGCTTTAATAGCCAGGGTCATGGCTGCATCTTCTAAGTCTCCCTCACAGTCTTCTATCAAGTCTAATGCTTCCATTGCTTGAATATCATCTGCTAATTGAGAGCGAAATTGGGCTATTTCTTGTGATGTGATTTTAGTCATTAGTTATTAGTTATTAGTTATTAGTTATTAGTCATGGTAGGGAACAGGGAACAGGGAACAGGGAACAGAAGGCAAGAGGCAAGAGGCAATAGGCAATAGGCAAAAGTTAATATTCTTCCCCGTCTCACCAGTCCCCTGTAACAATATAGCGTTTTTAACTAAAAAGCCTCATTTTTCAGTGTAATAACTGGTAATGAGGCTTTTTGGGGCTTGTAAACAATTTTTATAGCCGTAGACAGAGTAGTTAGGACATCAATTAATCATGAAACTCTTACTATAAAAGGGTTTTACTCCTGACTCCTGACTCCTGGGGCAACCACGGGGGGATTGCCCCTACTGACTTCTGCTATATTTGTTTACTTCTGAAAAGGGGCAACCACGGGGGGATTGCCCCTACTGACTTCTGCTATATTTGTTTACTTCTGAAAAGCTCTGGAGGTGACGAAGCGTTGTAACTCTGTCAAGGCACGATTGTAATCCAAAATGGCGCGAATGCGATTACCTTCGGATCTTGTGAGTTCATTTTCTGCGTTAATCACGTCAGTTTGAGTACCTACACCAGCTTGAAAACGTAAACGCGCTAATCTTAATGATTCTTTGGCTTGTTCTAGAGCAGCATTAGCAGTTTGCACGTTTTCCAAGTTAGCGAGTTGGGTAGAATAAGCTTGTTCTACTTGAAAGCGAATTTCGTTGCGTTGTTGTCCAAATCGAGTTTCCTCAACTGCCATATTAGCTTTAGCCTGGGCTGCTCTTGCTCTTGCAGCACCACCATCATATAAATTCAAAGTGGCTCGCACTCCCACAGAATAACCGTCACTGACGTTGACATTATCATTAAACACATCTAGCAAGTCATAGCTGGCTAGTAAGCTTATTTGTGGTCCCAAAGATGCTAAAGCTTGTTTTCTACGTTGTTCACTGATGTTTCTCCGTGCCAACTGTTGTTGTAATTCGGGACGGTTTTGATAAGCCAAGACAATGCTATCTTCTAGGCTTCTTTCCCAAAGGCCAGCTAATTGTACAGGATCAGCCGCACTAATATTTGCGGACTGGGACAGATTTAATCTCACCGCTAACCGTCGCCGAGCAATGATTTGCTGAGAAAGGGCATTAGTTAAGTCTTGTTGGGCATTGGCTAAATTCACTTGCGATCGCAACACATCGAATCTTGTACCCACTCCAGCCCTTTCTAAAGCCAAAGCATCTCGCAAACTAGCCTGAGAATTTTCGACTGCTGATCGAGAAATCCGCACATTTTCATCTGCTTGTTGCAAAGCATAGTAATCTGTGGCGACATTTAAGCGAATTTCCTCAGCCTGTCTTTCTACATCCAATTCCTGAAAACGTACCTGTTCTTCAGCTTCTTTAATCGCTGCGTTCCGTCTCCCAGATGTGTAAAGGTCATATCTCAGTTGCGCTTGACTATCGAAACTGCTATTAGATTCAGCGTCAGGTGCATTAGGATTTAACCTCTGTGCTTGTTTAGCTGCCAGTGTGCTGTTAGTGCTACGGCTGTTACTGATTGTACCATTCACACTTAAAGTTGGCAGCAAAGCAGCTTGAGCTTCTTTGAGAGCAGCTTTACTGCTTTCCAACTGCAAAACAGCTACCTGGAGTTCATTACTATTACGCTTTGCCAATTCTAGAGCCTGTTCTAAAGTAATCGGCTGAGTTTCCTGAAGTTTCACTTCCTCTGGTTTAGTAGGAAATACCAGAGGATTAGGACTAGGATTCAGGTTTTCCAGTGGTGTCTCCGTAGAACTTGCGGGAACAGGTGTTACATTTTCTGTATTCTGAGCAGGAGGCTGTGAAGTATTAGGCTTTTCTGATTCACTGGGCGTAGTCACTTGAGCTAATGTTGCCAAATTAGCTTTTTTTGTAGAACAGGTGCTTGGGGTTAGGAGCAAAGCTGCTTGGCTTTTCTGTTCTGCCTGTAAACATTTATTGACTTCTGTCAACCGTGCTACTTTTAATTCAGTGAATGAAATCGGTAAAACTGTTTTCGGGCTTTTTTCTGTTGGTACATTTGTAGTTTGAACCGCAGTAATTTCTGTCACACTCTGATTAGCCACAGGCTGATCACTGAGTTTACTGAAAGCCAGGGTAGGCACAAAAGCTGGAGAATTATCAACCGCAGTAATGGGCATTTGCCTATTGATGTCCACAACTGAGTTTTTAACATCAGTTGCAGTTAAGACACTAGGAGAAGACACCAGCTTTACCTCATCAACTTTGACTGTTCCAGCCCAAGCCGACTGAGTTGTTAATACTGCTGCTGTTACACCAGGTAAGAAACTATGAAATAATATTTGTTGTCCTTTCACCGCATCCCCTCACACGAAAAACCATTTAGCGGCAGAAAACTTGTCTTCTCACAGAATATAACATGATGCTAAATGAAGCAAATAATATACTATATACCGAATTTAGCTTCTTTCGGGATTTAGCAGTTTATTTGTCTTCAAAACGTTTAACAATGCGAGAAAGTTCCGCCTTTTCGTCTATGCTAACGCGGCTAGGCGCTCCACTGACAATTCTCTCGTAATTACGGAAGGAATCTTTAATATTAGGTCCATCAGCCGTAATATTGTACTCCCTAATCCCTTTATCGTGCCACGAACCCCGCATTTTAAAGACGTTGATTGCCCGTGACATTTCTCCATGAATTTCTACGTACTGCAACATAATAATTGTGTCAGTAATCGTGGAAATATGAGAATCTGTAATGGAATGTGACCCCATAAATTGGTCACTGGTATTGGTAAAGAAGCCTGTAATTTCTTCTTGTTTGGCATAACCTGTTACCCCAATCACAAATTGGCGAAAAGCATTATTACTTACGCCTCTAGCCAATGCTGAAAGGGAGTCAATAGCAATCCGGGCTGGTTTAAAATCGGCAATTTCTGATTTAATAATTTGTAAGTGATCTTCTAATCCAGTTGATTCAGGATAGGTACAAATTATTTTTAATAAACCTTGGTGTTCTAATTCCTCAAAGTCAATTCCCCAAGAATAAGCATTTCGAGAAAGTTGAGCGCGGGATTCTTCATAAGCAAATAATATGGCTCTCTCACCGCTGACACAACCATCTTGAATAAATTTGCTGACTAAGAGAGTTTTACCAGTACCTGTAGCTCCTGTGGCTAAAATAATCGAATCTTTGAAGAAACCACCACCACACATTTCATCTAGGGTGCTAACTCCTGAAGATACACGGACATTTGAGGATCTTTGTGTTAACCGCATTGCTCCCAAGGGGAATATATTAACTCCGGCATTGGTGATTGTAAATGGATATTCACCTTTCATGTGGGTTGTACCGCGCAATTTGAGAATTTCTATGGTGCGGCGGCGGCGTTCTCCTTCTAAAACGTTACGCACAATTACCACGTTGTCAGAAACAAATTCTTCTACCCCAAAAGAAGCTACTGGTCCATATTCTTCTCCCCGTTCTGTGGTGATGATTGTAGTGACGTATAATTGTTTAAGACGCGCTACGAGCCGGAATATCTCGCGCCGCACTACTCCCACGGCTTCATATTGTTGGAAGACTGCGGTAATGGAGTCAATGGAAACACGATGAGCTTTGTATTTGCGAATAGCATATTGTAATCGCTCAATTAAGGCGGAAAGGTCAAAATTCCCCACAATATCTTGCCCTTCGGGATCGGGGGAAGCGTCGAGGATAAACAGTTTCCCTTCTTCAATTAGTTTTTGTAAATTCCAGCCAAAAATATGGGCGTTTTTAATAATGTCGCTGGGTGATTCCTCGAAGGTAACAAATACTCCTGGTTCATCAAAGTAGGTGATACCATTATAAAGAAATTGCAGAGATAATAAGGTTTTTCCAGTACCAGATGTACCGCTGACTAAGGTTGTTCTACCCACTGGTAAACCGCCATGACTAATATCGTCAAATCCCTCAATCATGGTGCGAATTTTCTCTACACCACCACTTGCTGGTTTTTGTTGTTCTTGTTGCTCTTGGTCACTCATTGTTGATTATATAGGTCTTTAACCCGATTTTTTAAATTCCTAAAGTCTGTACAGAGTTTTTATGAAAAAATGTTCTTTACTAGGGTCAAGAGTTTTAAACAGCTGAATACTGACTGCTGAATGCTAACTGCTATATGTTACTGTTCCCAGTCTTCTTCATTTAATTCTTCATAAAGTAAGTCTAAACCGATTAAAACTCTTTCTCTGTCTGAAAGATCACCTATGATTTTGCGAACGGGAGGGGGCAAAATCTTTGATAATGTCGGTGTGGCTAAAATTTTGTCTTCTTCTGCCAATTGTGGGTTTTTGAGAACATCAATTACTTTTAAGGCATAAACTCCTTGAAACTCCTGTTCTAATATGTTTTTGAGTGTGTTTAATGCTCGCACGGAGTTGGGTGTGTTCCCGGCGACATACAGCTTGAGAACATAGGTTTTTTTGGCTTTATTCATAAATTTACAGTTTAGATATGAGAATAGGAATACAAAATAGGCTGACGCATTTGTTGAAACTAATAACAGATGCCTGTTGCCATAGGATTAATCTTAAACAATTTAAAAATTAATCCTGTTAATCTTTGACTCTTACTCTTTCACTCCTGAGTCAAAATCCAAGATAGCATGAATTTATCTCAGTTCATTTTAGACATAGAACATCTATATACTTCACACAAATGTGCCAGAATATCTATCAAGGTCAGCCTGTAATCTAGTAATGTTTCATCACTCCTGCCTTCTAATTTTAGCTGTTTGGAAAATTCGTCAATCAGTTCCATGTGAATTTCTATAATTTGTGGCACAGGAATATTAGCATAAAATAAGGTGTTGATGAATTTATCAATTGCAGTTTTGAGAGTTTTGTCTGTGATAAAATAGTTGATGAGAATTTTCCGGTAATCAGATTTGAGGTTCGCTAATAGTTCCTGCTTTTCCGATGGACTCATTTCTTGAAACCATTGCTGGCTTTTCTGTTCATTACACGCCAATACATGATTATTCTTATTAAGATGCTTCCCTGATAGATTGTTATTTAACTGCATCCTATTGTGTGAAAATTGTCCGTTGATAGGAGTGGTAGCAGTCAGCGGCAACCCAAATAATTGAGAAAAAATCTCATCAATCAAATTCCTGCACTGCCCGATTAAACCAGCTTGGGTATTTGCCGCATCAGCATTATATAAATATTTCTTAAGAATTGCTGGACAAATCAATAATATAGGTAATAACATTTATTGTTTATATATGATGAACGCTGAGAGTGTCGCTTCAGTGCTGATTCAGTTTGATAAAAACTTTTCAGTAAAATCAGGGTAAAGAACGCCTTTTGTCAAAAATTATTGAGAAATTACCAATTCCTAACTGGTTTTGTCCGTCAGTGATATAACTTAGTAGGTAATCGGTGAAGCGTTCAACAGAGAATGTGTGGTAGCTAATCTGATGATCTATAAATGTCTATCTATGGGCATATAGATTTTTCCATTGTACTCCTTGATAAGATGCATAAACAAATTTAAAGTATGGTTTCATTTTAAATCATTATAATTCCTCAAGGTTCTAAAAGAATCTTTGGAGCGATAATTGTTTTAGCTGTAACTATCGATCAGGAGTTTCCATACCAGTAAGATGCTGGTTGTTTACTCATTCACAAGAGTGGCACATTCAAGTATAACTGCTCTGGGAATGATGAAATTGGGAAATTGCTGATCAAAGTGAGTGAATTGCTGGGATAGATTTACAGTATCTCTAGAAAAGATTTTATGCGTCTTTTAGGAGGATATGGCTTCAGGCCTGAAAAATATCAGCACTTTGGCAGATGTTGATGCCAGAGGCAATTACAGGAAGAAAGATCCCCTAAGCCTTATGTTAATGCTACAGTACCCGCTTTATGACTTTCTAGCAACCGTACCCAGTTGCTCCCAAACAAGCACTCTGGCAGTGGTGCTGGAGATTTTGGAGAAAGAACAGTGCGATCGCTTGGTAGTGGTAAATCAACAACAAAGTCCCATAGGATTATTGTATTCTGCCCGTTTAATCCCAAAATTATTAACAGCAGCCAGTGGTGAAACGTTTTTAAATCTACAGCAATCAATTTCAACTTTGAGTCCTAGTCTGATTTCGCCCATCAAAACCATACCAGCTTCTGAACCACTGGATAAATTAAGTTTGTTTTTACGTCACCAACAAAACCAAAAAAATAAAAATTTAGATTGGGCGTTGATTGATGCAGATGGTAAATTTTTAGGTCTGCTAGATAACCTACGCCTACTCAGCTTTTTAGCTAAAAATAAAGTTACAATTGCCTCTAAAGTTGCTAGGACGACGGAAAATAATACTAGAAGAAAAAATCGCTCTTATAAGCAGAATCAACATCAATCACTAAGATATAACGCTTTAGTGCATTTATTGGAAAGACTGCCTTGGCCTTTAATGTTGCAAACAAGCACCGGTGAAGTTTTAACACAAAATCCTGCTTGGTGGCAACAATTGGGAGTTTTGAAAGATCCAGAAGGAATTAGGCTACAAGTAGAAACTATCCTATCTCCTGTCAGGCGTGAAGACCCAGAATATATCCATCGACAAACATTCAAGGTTTATTCTGATATTAGCAAGGGTGCAACTGAAGATGCTGTGACGCTGATGCCAGAAGCCAGAGGTCATAACTTGCCTACAAGCAGTCAAGCACCTCACTCCACATCGGTTTTAGCAATGATGCAGGAGCAGCAAGGAAAAACAAATGCTACATCCAGTCATTGCTATTTGGATGCTAAACAAGGTAGTTGTACTTGTGTTGTGCAGGTGCAAAATGGTCAAGAGCGAATTTGGCAGTTTGCTAAAATCCTCTTGGATAGTCCTGAATTAAAAGTTGGGGGCGGTGATGCAGAAGTTGTCAACTCAACTAATAATTCAGCAAATTTCACTGATAATCTGTGGTTGGTTTTAGCTACGGATGTGACCGAACAACAACAGCTTTTTAAAGAATTGGCAGCTAAAAATGCTGATTTAATTCAACTTAATCGGTTAAAAGATGAGTTTCTAGCTTGTATTAGCCATGAATTAAAAACGCCGTTGACAGCAGTTTTAGGCTTGTCAAGATTACTGGCAGATCAACAATTAGGAGAACTGAACGAAAGACAAGCACGTTATGCGGGTTTGATTCATCAAAGTGGCCGTCATTTGATGAGTGTGGTGAATGACATTTTAGATTTGACGCGGATGGAAACGGGACAGATGGAACTGACTCCATCGCTGGTACAGATTCGAGAAGTGTGCGATCGCGCTTTATCAGAAGCCAGAACACTTCACAGTCAACCGAGCAAAAGCACCGATTTTTCACATGATCACCAATTCAGCCTGACCATTGAACCTGGTTTAAAGGAGATGGTAGCAGATGAATTACGCTTGCGGCAAATGCTGGTACACTTACTTTCCAACGCTTTTAAATTCACTGAAACCACTGGGGAACTTGGGTTGCGGGTAAATCGCTGGGAAGGATGGATTGCTTTTACAGTGTGGGATACAGGTATTGGTATTCCTGAACATCAACAACATTTAATCTTTCAAAAATTCCAACAGTTAGAAAATCCCCTAACTCGCCAATTTGAAGGCACTGGTTTAGGGTTAGTATTAACTAGAGCTTTAGCTCGATTACATGGTGGAGATGTGAGCTTTTTGTCTCGTGAAGGTAAAGGTAGCCAGTTTACATTGTTATTACCTCCTTCTCCTCCCAAAACCAGCTTTTCTGAATCCGAGGGGGGAAATTTAGAAATACATCAACCGATTTCTTCTCAAAGGTTAATATTAGTAGTTGAGGCAGTAGCGCGATATATAGAAGACCTAACCCAACATCTGAAAGGTTTAGGTTATCGGGTGGTGATTGCGCGTTCCGGGACAGAAGCATTAGAAAAAGCGCGGCGCTTGCAACCAAAAACGATATTTTTGAATCCCTTATTACCCCTGCTTTCTGGTTGGGATGTACTGACTTTACTAAAATCCGATAGTGCAACTCGCCATATTCCTGTGATTATCACCGCTACGGGGGCAGAAAAAGAACACGCTTATGCTAACAGGGCTGATGCTTTCTTGAGTTTGCCAGTGGAACATCAAGCTTTAGTACCCATCCTAGAAAGATTGTGTGCTACACCAGAAGTTCAGCAGGTAGGTTTAACAAATAGCGATATTGTACCGGAAAAAACTCCGTTGCGGATTCTGCGGTTGGTGAATCCACAATTAGAGTCTGTTAATCCCCAACCCTCCCTGCGTGAACATCGAGTCATTGAAGTAGATGATTTAGATCAAGCAGAAATTTTAGCGCGGGTGTGGCAGTTTGATGTCATTTTGTTGGATGTTGACAGTTCTAATGCCCAACATTATCTGCAACACTTGACGAAGTACCAAAGGTTAGCAAAATTGCCTTTAGTGACTTGTGATGTAGCCACAACCTTGGCAGCTTCCCAAATACCAGGATTGGGTGTATTTCCTTGCTTAACGCCATTGGGTGGGGAAAATCTCAATAGCAACGGCAAACCAGATCCTTTATTATCGGTGTTGGAAATAGCTTCTAATATTGGCTGTCCTCCTAATATTTTAGTGGTTGATTTGGCTAAGTTTGGTGATTTACCACAGATAAAACGCAAGCCTGCTAAGGGTTATAGGTTAGAAAAGAAATCTGCTGTACAAGATGTTAACCAAACACTCACAAATGATCAGGAAATGGGTTATTCTGCACAGAATAATCAAAGGGGATATGAGTGGTTTCAAGCTTTAATTCAGTATTTACAAACTGCTGGTTTTAAAGCTGCTATGGGTAACTCTTGGACTGAAGTTTTGCAACAAATTCGCCATCAAAGTGTTGATTTACTATTAATTGGTTTGGGAGAATCTGCTGCTGATAAAGAAGCACAAGAAGCGTTAAAAGCTTTGTCAGATTTATCTTTTAAATTACCTCCAATTTTGGTAATTGATAAAAAATTAAATCAGGTAAATACAGCCATTGATAAAACCCAAAATAATCAAAATAATGATTATCTGTTGGGAGAAGTCCCCGAAAGTATCGCTATTCAGAGACTGCCTCATTCGATTTCAATGGCAGACTTATTAAATCAAATTAATCAAGCTTTAGGAAAGGGGTGATTGATAATTGACAATTGACAATTGATAATTAGGGGTTGCTGAATAAACATGAAAAGATTACAGGTAAAGGGTTTGATCTGTTTTCAGGTAAAAAAAGTGCAAGCTTTTACGGGGTGGAAACTTAAAAGCCTTGCATTTAATTCCTACTCAAAGGAAAAATTGTTCCTATCCAACTCTTGAAACTGTCACCTGTCATCACGACAAGACTTTCTCAGCAACCCCTAATTATCTATTCCCTTGTTGACGAATTAAGAAATTTTCATTTTTTCTTTTCTATCTTGTTTAATTCGTTGAAAGGGAATGCGAATCAAATTATAAGCTCCTTTGGTGGCGATATCTTTATACTTATCTGGTGGTAATTCCATTTCTATCAACTTTTTATGTTCGGCTAAAAGTAGTAATGATGGTGGATTAGTTTTTTTGGCTGCTTGAGTGTGAATATAATCTAAAGCTTCTTGTGGAGCAGAAAGGTAAGTGACTTTTTTTTGTGAGTAGAAAGTTACTGTTGGTTTTTTGAAACCTACCATGACTAATTCTTCATGAGGTTGTTTTTCTTCCACAGCAAGTACAGATAATTGTCTTAAAGGTGCTTGTCTTTGTGCATCCATCATAAATAATGCTGGCATTAAAACAATTGCTAAAAATGCCACAAATCCCACAATATTAATAGCGATGATGGGACGGAAACTACGAATTAATATGAAAGCGGCGATAATAATAGCTGTAACTAGCCAAATTATACCCCCCCAATTTGTTAAACCTGAATTTTGAATTTGTTGGTAAAGTTCAGGTGCGGCGGGATCTGTTCCTACTAATTTGAAGAGGTTAAATAAGGCGACTGCTATTGTGGATAAAAAGGCAACGTTTACCGAACTGCTGATGCGGAAAGATTTAAAAGATTTATCAGTTTGGGTGTGGGAAAATAAATCACTCCAAAATAAAGCTACCAGAATAGCTGCGGCTGGCATTAAAGGTAATACATAACTGGGAAGTTTGGTGACAGCGATGGTGAAAAAGCCAAATACACCTAAAAACCAAAAACAGGCAAATAAACCTAAGTGTTGAGAACGTTCTTGGTTGAGAAAGTGCGATCGCTGCTTCTTTTCCCAAAATTTGAATTTAGCTATGGCCGCAGGGATAAAAACTGAATATGGTGCAAAACCCAATAACACGACTAAAAAGTAAAAATACCAAGGCGCTGAGTGACCGTTAACTACCTCTGTAAAGCGTTCTATGTTGTGATAGCCAAAAAAGGCATTGATGAAATTCCAGCCATTGCGCCAAGTCACCAAGATATACCAGGGAGCAGATACGAGGAAGACTAGGAATAGTCCGAAAATTGGGCGCATTTCTCGCCATAGTTGCCAGAATTTGCCTAAGTATAGGGCAAAGGCGATCATGATGAAACCTGGTAAAACTATGCCGACTGGTCCTTTGGTTAAAATTGCTCCACCCATCAAAACATAACTGGCTAAATACCATTTATTAGGGAAGCGGGAGGGGGTGGAATTTTGAGCGTATCCCAAAAAGAAACATAGTAAGGCGGAGGCTATACAACCGGTGAGTAACATATCAGATACACCGATTCTTCCCCAAACTATCATTTCTGGGTTGAGTGCCATGATAGCTGATGCTAGGGCGGCTGTGAGGTAACGACGGCTGGGGTTTGCTGTTTGTTCTAGTTGATCTTTTTTGGCAAAATGCCACTGCACAATGTAGAACGATAAAGCTGTAACACCGGTGGCGGCTAGTGCTGAGGGTATGCGTGCTGCCCATTCGTTTACGCCCATCATAGAGTAGGCGATCGCTTGACACCAATAAATTAAGGCTGGTTTGTCAAACCGAGTTTCACCATTAAAAAACGGTGTGATCCAATCTCCTGTAACTAGCATTTGCCGGGAAGCTTCGGCGAACAGTGGCTCTGTTTCGTCAACTAAGCCGACATTGCCTAAATTCCAGCCAAAAGCTATGAAGTTAATCAACAGCAACCAGAGGATGGCAATAGTCGTCACAGCAGGGGCTGGACGTTCTTTGATTTTTTTCAACCATTGGTTAACAGAAGGGCGATCGCTCAATTTTAACCTCATAAATCCATATTCACAGACACGGTAAATTGTGTCTTTCCCATAAACACAATAATTCAAAAGTCGTTTATTAGTTATATTTTGTTCTCAGATCACAGCTAGAGTGTGGGGTGTGGGTAAACCTACCGTATTTGCGACAATAAAAAACTTTTGAAACAACCTCTAAAGTGGTTTTACCTGTTCTGGGATAATTTTCTAATAGCTAATGATTGTCCTTTGATAACTTTTTGAATTTTGTCTGCAATTCTTTGATAAATTTCTTTACCAAAATAGTTGAATTTGTTAGTTTCCCATAAGTTTTGTTAATTTAGATGAGGGAATAGGGAATAGGTGACAGGGTACCCATTAAGGAATTAATATTAATTCCCATTCTTCGGTTTGGGGATTCCATTTTGGTGAGGGAGTTTCCCCAACAACATAAGGACCCCAATAGCGTCGAGAGCCATCTTGAGCAAAGGCGACTAAAATATCTCCTTTGTTTAGTTTTAAGTTACCCTCTGGGAGAGATAAAATTAAACCTTTGTCACTACCTTCTTGGGGATCAAAATCCCAATGTGCCGGAACATTATATTTATTTTTATTGGCTGAGGTATTGTTAACTGTAGGATGTCGCGCTAAGAGAGCTAAACGTACAGGTTGATCTGTTTTATTGCTCATTCGCAAACTTCCTGCGCTTTTGCTTTGAGCAGAGGAATTTTCTGTAATGGGTTTTTCTGATTGCTTGCTGGTTGCACTGGCGACATTAGTTGTACTAGCAGATAGAACTTTCTTTGACGCACTTGGTGAGTTTGTCTCTTTTTCTAATGTAGCGGTTTGATCTGTCAGTTTTGATAAAATGTCTGGCTGCTCAGGCTCAAAGGATACACTTAGTCCTAAACATCCGGCTACAAGTCCTAGTAGTCCTAATGCAAAAGTTATTACTGCCAAATTGCGATACATAGAAGATGTCATAATCATACTTTTTAGAGATAAGATTTTTTTCAGTGGTGATTGGGAAAAATATAATTAATTACCCATTACCCAGTCACCAGTCCCCAGTCCCCAGTCACCAGTCACCAGTTCCCAGTCACCAGTCCCCAGTCCCCTATATGCAAAATACTCGTCTTAACAACCTATTCATTACCATTGCTAGGAGTGTGGAGCAATGGTTTGTTAATCCTTGGCGGCGCTTATCCTTACTTTTAATCAGTTGGTTATTTGGTTTTTTTCTGGGTTCGGCTGTGTCTACTACTGCTGGACAAAGGGCAGAATTGGATATGGTGGCCGCTGCTTTTTTAGTTCTACTAACAGAGATCACCAGCAGGATTTTTTACAGTCGCAGCTTTTTAGCTAGACAAGCTCTGTGGGTGGAAACTCTGAACCTTCTGAAAGTTGGTTTCATCTACAGTCTATTCTTAGAAGCCTTTAAGCTAGGTTCGTAAAATTTCAATAATGGACAATTAACAATGAACAGTTGACAATTACCTCTTCGGTTCAAGTCAGAGAATTGAAAAAGCGGAATTTTTTGGTTTTTCCCCTGATAAGGGGAGGTTTTAAACCGGGAATGAAACCATTATCAATTGTCAATTGTCAATTATCAATTGATCCAGTTATTTTGGTAATGGGTGCTAGTTATGCTCAGTGATTGGCTAAATGAATTTTTGCTCACAGGTGAAATAGATGCTGATTGGCAAGTGTTAGCACAAGCAACAACACTGGCTGATCCTGTGAGGGCAAAGGTTTTTAATATTACCCCCGACAATGTAACTCAAGTGATTCAAGAGCGATCGCATCTACTGAAATCGGTTTTCCCTGCTTTTAGCCAATTTTGTGAAAATAACCTGCAAATTCCCATTCAGGCTATGTTACAGGTATTGTGGGATTTATGGCTACCGTTGGGAATGAAAATTGCATCCCAGCGACAAAAGTTAGGCAGACCTTTCATTCAGGGGATTTTAGGTGGACAAGGTACTGGTAAAACCACAATGTCCCGGATTCTCTGTTTGATTCTCCAGGAGTTGGGATACTCTACTTTAAGTTTATCTTTGGATGACTTATACAAAACATACAGCGATCGCTTGACTTTAATGCAGCAAGATCCCCGTTTGATTTGGCGTGGTCCACCAGGAACTCACGATATTGACTTAGGTTTAAGTGTACTCGATCAAATTCGTCAAGGCAACAGTCCTGTGACAGTTCCCCGCTTCGATAAATCTGCTTACTCTGGTGCTGGCGATCGCACTACCCCAGAAATTGTCACCAATGTTGATATAGTCCTGTTTGAAGGTTGGTTTGTGGGTGTACTACCCATTGATCCCCAAGCTTTTACTACCGCACCACCCCCCATTATCACAGATGATGATCGGGCTTTTGCTTGTGACATGAATCACCAACTGCAAGCTTATTTACCACTATGGCAACGCTTAGATAGCTTGATAGCACTTGATCCCAGCGATTATCGTTGTTCTTTAGAATGGCGTAAACAAGCTGAAAGAAAAATGATTGTTGCTGGTAAATCCGGCATGAATGATTCACAAATCGAGGAATTTGTCAATTACTTTTGGCGTTCATTACATCCAGAATTATTGATCAAGCCATTATTAATATCCTCGAAAGTTGATTTAGTCATTCAAGTGAATACTGATCACTCTTTTGGTGCAATCTCTAGTTATCACTCTGACAAATGTTAACTGAAATTACACCTGTTTAACCATCAGAATGTCAATCAAACGTTTGATTGAAATTGTTTGACTAAATCATAAAAAGGTTGCCAATTATCCTCTTCTGTAATTGGTTTCCAAATTGACTCAATCACCGGTCTTAATAAATTTGCTTGGGGATTATATTTATTCAATTTTTGAGAAATTGTCTGCATTTCTTCAGGATCAAAATTATTCAGGATTTTATGATAAAGCAGACACCAATTATCAAAAATATTTGATGAACCTACAGATGGGACAATATCAGGACCATTCATCACTAAACCTGGTTCATCACGCCATTTCATAGAAAAAGTCCGCGCCATATCTGCAAAAAATTGATGATAATTAATTTGACTATCTTTCAAAAAAGTAACTGTCAAATCTAATAAATCATCACCTTCCGCTAAACTACCATCTTCAAAACCTAACTTTTTCAACATTAAATTTCGATATTCCTGATGATAGTATTCAGCAAACTTTCCTAAACCATGCTGTAAATCACGAATATCAATGATTGCTTTTAATGGTTCTTGTAACATTTCTAAATTCAGATGACAAATACTTGGTTGCTGTCCGTAACAATAGCGGCGATAATAATCGAAATAGGCAGCAGTAAAGTATAAATCATAAGTAGGAATAAAAGCATAGGGACCATAATCAAAACTTTCCCCGGTAATTGACATATTATCAGTATTTAAAACTGCATGACAAAAACCCGCCGCCATCCATTGCGCTACTAAATCAGCTACTCTTTTGACTAATTCAGCATAAAATAAAGCATATTTATCATCTTCATTTTTCAAGTTTGGGTAATATTGATCAATCACATGATCTAACAATTTCTGAGTTAAATCAGGACGTTTCAAATAATGCAATCTTTCAAAAGTTCCAAACCGAATATGAGATTTACTCATTCTCATCATGACTGAGGAACGAGTGGGAGAAGGTTCATCACCACGCCATAAACTTAACCCGGTTTCAATCATACTTAAACAGCGGGAAGTTTTCACACCTAAACGATGTAATGCTTCTGCTGCTAAAACTTCTCTGACTCCTCCTTTCAGAGTGAGCATTCCATCACCACCACGGGAGTATGGTGTTCTTCCTGAACCTTTTGTCCCAAAATCATATAATTCCCCATCTATTCCCCTAACTTGTCCGTATAGAAAACCTCTACCATCACCTAAATGGGGGTTATATTCACCAAATTGATAACCGTGATAACGCAATGCTAAAAATGGTTTTCTGCTTTGAAATTTACCAAATGCGTGAATAAAATCTTCGTCTTTTACTGTTGTTGCTTCAAGTCCTAAGCGTGGTAAAATTGCATTATTACGCCAGCGCAAAATGTGTTGAGGAAATTCCTCGGCTGCGACTTCATCATAGTAATCATTACCTAATGATTCTAAGGCACTTTCATATTTAAGTGATAGTAAAGGATTACTTGAAGTGGTGGAATTTGGAGTTTGGGCGAGTGTCATTTTTAGTAGTTTTTAATTTGTTCTTCTCTTAATCTTACATTATAGGGAACAGGGAATAGGCAATAGGGAATAGGGAATAGGGAAGAATAAACTTTTGCATGAGTACCTCTTGCCTCTTGCTTTCTTACTGTCACCTGTCACCTGTCACCTGTCACCTTCTAATACGGTTTCCAATTATAATTAGTCAAACTGGTGAGTATATGATCTTCCCATTGACCATTAATTAATAAATAGTCTCTAGCATATCCTTCAATTACAAAACCTGCTCTTTTTAATACATTACCACTACGGCGATTATGGGGCATATAATTTGCCATGATCCGGTGAAAATTTAGTTCATTAAATATATATTTATTTCCCGCTTTTAATGCTTCTGTCATGTAACCATGACCTTGTGCTGCTTCTGCTAAACTATATCCAACATTACAAAAACTAGCTGCTCCGCGTATAAAATTACTGAAGTTGAGAACGCCGATTATTTCTTTGGGGTTGTTTTGATGATGTATAAAGAATCTTAAACCGCAACCGTGAATAATTTCTAGATGATATTGCTCAATTTGATATTGCCAATATTCTGCTGTGAAAAAACCATCAGCCCAAGTAGGTGAAAATGGAGTAAGATGGTCTTTATTTATAGTAAAATATTTGATGATTTGCGGTATATCTTCGGAAGTAGCTACTTTTAAACATAAGCGGTTAGTTTTAATTAGTGGCAGTTCTGATTTCATATATAAGCAGGGAATAGGGAATAGGGAATAGGAAATAGGGTTTTAAAGAATATGGATGTAAGGTGTTTTTTATAGCTTACGCCAAGCTAGGTTATCAAAAATCAAATAGGAGTCATATACTAAGATTATTATTTTCCTGTAATTCTGTGTATTTTAGTAACATTTTAGTAAAGGATACTCACGGTGGGAATACGCTACGATTGGCAAAAAGATGAGATTTTGGCTATTTATAATACACCATTTCTAGAGCTTATTTATCAAGCTGCTAGTGTGCATCGTCAATTTCATAATCCTAAACAAATACAGGTTTGTAAGTTGATATCTATTAAAACTGGTGGTTGCCCGGAAGATTGTGGTTATTGCGCTCAGTCGTCACGCTATAAAACCGAGGTAAAACCGGAAGCACTGTTAGAAAAAGAAACTGTGATAAATATTGCTAAAAAAGCAAAGGAAACCGGTGTAAGTCGGGTGTGTATGGGTGCTGCTTGGCGGGAAGTGCGGGATAATTCCCAGTTTGAGCAAGTCCTGGATATGGTAAAAGATGTCACCTCGATGGGTTTAGAGGTTTGCTGTACTTTGGGGATGTTAACTGCAAACCAGGCTCAAAGGTTGGAAGATGCGGGATTATATGCTTATAATCATAATTTAGATACGTCTGAGGAATATTATAGCACTGTGATTACTACTCGGACTTATGGCGATCGCCTAAACACCATTGAAAACGTCCGCACAACTAATGTAACTGTGTGTTCTGGTGGTATTCTCGGTTTAGGTGAAAGCATTGAAGATCGGGTAGGAATGTTATACACCCTTTCTAATTTACAACCTCATCCCGAATCAGTACCTATTAATATTCTCTCACAGGTTGAGGGTACACCGTTGGCAAATCAGCCAGAAGTACCGATTTGGGAAGTGGTGCGGATGATTGCTACTGCTAGAATTATTATGCCCACTTCTGATGTGCGTTTAAGTGCGGGAAGGGCGAAACTTTCCCCAGTTGAACAAGCTTTATGTTTTATGGCGGGTGCTAATTCGATTTTTTCCAGCGATGATAATAAGATGTTGACGGTGACTACTCCCTGTCCTGATTATGATGCAGATCGGCAAATGTTGAATTTATTGGGTTTGGAAATGCGTCCACCATTTGAGAAGCAGGGGAAAACACCTGCTGCTTTGAGCAGGTGACAGGTGACAGGTGACAGGTGACAGGTGACAGGTGACAGTAGAACACCTGTTAGCGTTTGAGTTGGTATATCAAGGGCGGGTTTTTCCGCCCCTAGACAGGTTTTAGGGTAAATAATTAGCTATTAGATGATCTTTGCGGAGCGTAGACCAAATAATAAACCAACTGCGATACCCATAAACGCGCCCAAAAATGCAATGTATTCAACGATAGCCATTTGTATTACTCCTGTTTAGTGACTTATTTCTATTCAATCATGGAAACAGGTGACAGGTGACAGGTGACAGGTGACAGAAAAATTATCAATTACCAAACTACGGTAAAATACGCGAAATTGTGATTATATCAGGATTGTTAAATGAGTTCTGTAATTAAAGTAGATATACCAGAAAAGTCTTATGAAATCACTGTTGCACCTGGAAGTTTAGATCAACTGGGTGAACAGATGGCGGGTTTAAAACTGGGTAAAAAGGTGTTGCTGGTTTCTAACCCGATGATATTTAAACATTATGGGGAAAGGGCGATCGCATCTTTGCAAAATGCTGGTTTTGATGTGGTTCACTACAACCTCCCCCCTGGAGAACGCTATAAAACTTTAAACTCTATCCAAAAAATCTATGATGTAGCTTTGGAACATCGGTTAGAACGTTCTTCTACGATGGTTGCTTTGGGTGGTGGTGTAGTTGGTGATATGACTGGGTTTGCTGCTGCGACCTGGTTAAGAGGAATTAATGTTGTCCAAGTTCCTACCAGCTTATTAGCAATGGTAGATTCATCTGTAGGCGGAAAAACCGGCGTTAACCATCCTCATGGTAAAAACTTGATCGGTGCATTTCACCAACCCAGCTTAGTATTAATTGATCCTGAAGTCTTGAAAACCTTACCAGCAGCCGAATTTAGGGCGGGAATGGCGGAAGTGATCAAGTACGGCGTAATTTGGGACGCTGAATTGTTTACTCAATTGGAAGCGAGTAAGCACCTTGACCAACTCCGCTATGTAAAATCCGACCTGATAAATTACATATTAACTCATTCTTGTCAAGCGAAGGCAGATGTTGTCAGTCAAGATGAAAAAGAATCTGGACTGCGGGCAATTTTGAATTATGGTCATACTATCGGCCATGCGGTGGAAAGTTTAACCAATTATCGCTTGTTAAAGCATGGTGAAGCTGTGGGTATTGGCATGATAGCAGCAGGGGAAATCGCTGTAAAATTAGGACTTTGGCAAAAAGCCGACACAGAACGTCAAAACGCATTGATTAAAAAAGCAGGTTTACCGACAAAATTACCAGCAGGTTTAGATATTGCAGCGATTATTGATGCTTTGCAATTAGATAAAAAAGTCAAATCTGGGAAAGTGCGGTTTGTGTTACCTACTCAAATAGGTGCAGTTAAGGTGACAGACGAAGTACCAACGGATACTATCAGGCAGGTATTAGAGGAAATGGCAGGTTAAAGCATTTCCACATCAGTTTAGCGGGCAAGATGATCGCACCACAAAACTTAACCATTCCTCGCTACTTCTAATTCTTCTTCCTGACTCCTGTACTCTTTGTAGGTTGGGTTAAGCGATAGCGCAACCCAACAAAAGCCTGTCACTGTTGGGTTTCCTAACGGAAAGAATGTCTCAGGTAAACATAGTTACAAATAATTCTCAAAAATTTCTCACTAAATAAGAATAAGTAAGAATACAGTATTAGTTACTAGTGTTAATTTATGTTGTTATTATTATGTTAATAACTGTTAATTTTTAAGTTCTAATGTATGTAAACTGAGCTATAAACCGCCATAAATAAGCTATTTTCCCCTTTCGGGAGGATGGTAATTTGTAGCTGTGGGATACTTTGACAAAAAACTTTACGAAAATTCATATTTAATTAGTGATAAATTATCTCAATAAATCTGATATGATATGCCTAGAGCTTATTGAATATCTATCTCAATAAGTAAATTAAGCATCCTAGCTATTTCCCACAATTCACAGGAAAATACACCATGACGAGCATGGCTGTGCAAACCCCGGAGTCCATACCTTGGTGGTCAGGGAACGCCCGGTTAACACATCTTTCAGGCAGATTATTAGGCGCTCATGTTGCCCATGCAGGATTAATCGTGTTTTGGGCAGGTGCGACAACCTTATTTGAACTTGCTCGTTACCAAACATCTCAACCAATGTACGAGCAAAACTTAATTCTTCTACCCCATCTAGCAACCTTGGGTTGGGGTGTGGGTAGTGGTGGTCAAATTGTAAACACTTATCCCTACTTTGTTATTGGTGTATTACATTTGATTAGCTCTGCTTTTCTGGGTTTGGGAGGAATATTTCATGCACTTTGGGGTCCTGCTATCCTCGAAGAGAAATTTTCCTTTTTTGGCTACCGTTGGCAAGATGCCAATAAAATGACAACAATTCTCGGTATTCACTTAGTTTTATTGGGACTAGGGGCTGGGTTATTAGTTGCCAAAGCCTTATTTTTTGGTGGTTTATACGACTCCAATTTAGGAGTAGTGAGAATTATTGACCACCCAACCTGGAATTTTACCGTCATTTTCAGCTACTTTTTGGGTAGTCATAAATACTGGATTGCTGGAGTTAATAACCTAGAAGACTTAGTTGGTGGTCATATCTGGGTAAGTATTGTCTGTATAGCGGGCGGTATATGGCACATCACCACTGAGCCGTCGCAGTTTGTCAAAGGGCTGTTTGTTTGGTCAGGAGAAGCATACCTATCTTACAGCTTGGGAGCTTTAAGCTTAATGAGTTTTATAGCTGCCTATTTTGTCTCCGTAAACACACTAGCCTATCCGATAGAATTTTACGGCGCACCTTTAAGCATTGGCTTTGACCGTTTCCCCTATTTCCACAACGGAGATTTATTATCCTCTCGTGTGTGGTTGGCAAATGCTCACTTTTGGCTAGGCTTTTTCTTCCTCCAAGGGCATCTTTGGCACGCTTTACGGGCAGCAGGTTTTGATTTTCAGACCGGTGAAGTACGTCCTACTCGTGGTGAGGTAATGTAACTATGACCACTGCAACTATTAACTCACCGGAATATGGCTGGTGGGCAGGTAACGCACGGTTTATTAACCAGTCTGGGCGAATTTTGGGCGCTCATGTTGCCCATGCTGGGTTAATTGTCCTCTGGGCTGGGGCAATGACCCTATTTGAAATCAGTAAATATGACCCTTCCCGACCAATATATGAACAAGGGTTAATTTTACTACCTCATTTGGCAACATTAGGATTTGGGATTGGTGATGGTGGCAAAATTATTGATACCTATCCCTATTTTGTTATTGGTGTGTTGCATTTGGTTAGTTCGGCTGTACTTGGTGCTGGGGGGATTTATCACGCTCTATTAGGACCCAAGGTATTACCGGAAAATAGAACTTTTCCTGGTTCGTTTGGCTACAACTGGGAAGATGAAGACAAAATGACCAGCATCATTGGTATTCATCTACTGTTGTTAGGGCTAGGAGCATTTTTACTGGTGCTAAAAGCCACGGTTTGGGGGGGAATTTATGACCCTGCTGTGGCATCTGTGAGGATAATTACCGCACCAACTCTCAATCCTGTACGGATATTTAGTTATCTGTTTGGTGGCCAAGGTATGGCTGCTGTCAATAATTTAGAAGATGTAATTGGTGGCCATGTTTGGGTAGGACTACTTTGTATTGGTGGGGGAATTTGGCATATTTTCACCACTCCTTTTACCTGGGCAAAAAAGATTTTATTTTGGTCTGGTGAGGCTTATTTATCTTACAGTCTTGCTGCCTTGGCATATATGGGTTTATTGGCAGCGTATTTTGTGACTGTTAATGATACCGTTTATCCAACGGAGTTTTATGGATCATTGGGACTGGGTAGCACATCAGGAGTAATTTCGGTTCGCACTTGGTTAGCAACTAGCCATTTTGCCTTAGCTATTGTCTTTTTAATTGGCCATATTTGGCACGCTTTAAGAGTGCGTGTGATTGCGGCTGGGTTAGATTTTCAGCAAGGAGTTGTCAATTATTTGGATTTCCCAGAAATGGGCAGTTTACAAACTCCGATCAATGCTTCAGATTTGACTTTGAATTTATTAGGAAATCTGCCTATTTACCGTCCTGGTTTGTCTCCCTTTGCTCGTGGTTTAGAGATTGGCATGGCTCATGGTTATTTCCTGCTTGGTCCTTTTGTGAAATTGGGTCCTTTAAGGAATACGGAGTTAGCAAATCAAGTTGGTTTATTAGCTACTTTTGGCTTGCTGTTGATTTTGTCAATTTGTCTGTGGCTGTATGGTGGTGCAACTTTCCAAAGTCGCAAATCTCCTCAAGGCGAATTACCAGATAATTTAACCTCAGCTAAGTCTTGGCGTAAGTTTAATTATGGCTGGCTAGTTGGTGGCTTTGGAGGTGCGTTGTTTGCTTTCTTGTTATTAACTAATAGCAGTTTATTTTTCTAAGTTGTTAGTAATTTTTGGGGTGTGAAAATGTCGAAAAAAATTGGTTTGTTCTACGGAACTCAAACAGGTAAAACTGAATCTGCGGCGGAAATCATTCGGGATGAGTTTGGTGATGATGTGGTTACTCTCCAGGATATTTCCCAAGCTGATACTGCTGATTTTGATGATTATCAATGTCTGATTATTGGTTGTCCTACTTGGAATATTGGCGAACTTCAAAGTGATTGGGAGGGCTTTTTACCGGAATTGGATAATATCAATTTCTCAGGAAAATTAGTTGCCTATTTCGGTACTGGTGATCAGATTGGTTATGCGGATAATTTTCAGGATGCAATGGGTATTTTAGAAGAAAAAATTTCTGAGCTTGGTGGTAAAACTGTGGGTTGTTGGCCTACGGATGGCTATGATTTTAGTGCTTCTAAGGCTCTGAAAAATGGTAAGTTTGTCGGTTTGGCATTGGATGAAGATAACCAGTCTGATTTAACTGATGAACGTATTAAGGCTTGGGTGACTCAGTTAAAAACTGAATTTGGTTTGTAGAAGATTCGTAAGCATTCAGCCATCAGCCGTCAGCTATCAGCAAGAGGTTGAAAACAAAAAACAAAAGCCCAACTTTTGCCTTGATGAAAAACCTATCTATCTATTTATAGATTAAAGCTGATTACTGATAGCTAAATACTTATGAAGATTCTGTTTTTAATTATTCACCTGTCAGTTGTCGCTTGATTATGGTGTGGGTATTTTACTCATCTCTTTACCTACACCTTCTTTTCTATCCTCTATCCTATTCTGTGAGCATATTTATGTCTGATATTTTTGATGTTTTGTGGTTAAGTTCTAGCCCTGCTTTGGCAAGGTTTGATCAACCGTTATTAAAATACTTATCTAAGTATATGACGGTGGCTCAGTGGGAGTACCATCACGAAAAAGATGAAGGTAGTTCTATAGATGAAGCTGTGAATTTGCTCAATGAATTTTTGACGGCTAAAAATGATTCTGTTCATTTAGCTGGTCATGGTGCTGGTGGTGCGTTGGCTTTAAGTTTTGCTAGTCGTTATCCCGAAAAGGTGCGATCGCTCACTTTATTAGCAGTGGCCGCTCAACCTGCACATACTTGGCACACTCACTATTATGTCCAAAGAGAAATGTTTCCTATCAGTCGTGAACAACTATTAGCAAATAGTGTTTGCAATCTTTTTGGCAAACAACCTCATCACACGACCAAAAAGTTAATTACAGCTTTAGATAAAGATTTGGATCAAACTCCATTATCACACTCTTTATTTAAGTTAGTTGATTTACCAAAAGGAGGTGTTTCTATGCCGATGATGGTCTGTGGTAGCAATAATGATCATGTTGTTGATCCATCGACTTTACAGGAATGGTCAAAATATTTAAAACCTGAAGATCATCTCTGGCAATACCCGAAAGGACATCATTTTTTTCATTATTTCTATCCTCAACCAGTTGGGGAACAAATATTAAGTTTTTGGCAACTTTATCATCTACAATCTATTTTGTTAACTCAATCTATCTCCCCAAAGTTAGCAAAATAAGTGACTTCTAAATCAATACTTTCTGTTAAGTATTTTTGTAAGTTGGATTAAAAAAAGTGAAAACCAACAAATGTTTATAAATGTTGTATTTCTAATTAATGTATGGTTTTGGCAATGCTAAAACCATACTAAATCCTGCTGTAATATTAAACTTTTTCGGCGACAAAATTGCCTATTGTCGCTCTTTTTTTGTTGCTATATTTTTCTAATTTTATAATTGTTAAGTTTTGTTAAAAAAGTTTTTAAATAAGAATAATTTGCAATATAGTAAAGTTGTCATCACTGGAATTAGTAATTAAATTCAACCACCTAAATGAATTGAGCGATATTGTTTTTTTATCGGTTGAAGTTAAACAGCTAACAATTAATTAAGTCTTCCTGTCAACAACTAATAATTAGTGAAAAATGCAGACATACGATAATCCCAACGTCAAATTTGATTGGTGGGTTGGTAATGCCCGCTTTGCTAATCTTTCTGGCTTATTTATTGGCGCTCACGTAGCACAAGCCGCACTAACAACTCTCTGGGCTGGAGCATTTACATGGTTTGAAATATCCCGTTATAACCCTAATATTCCTATGGGAGAACAGGGATTAATTTTGTTACCACATCTAGCAACTTTGGGTTTTGGTGTGGGAAAAGGTGGTCAAATTATTGATACCTATCCCTATTTTGTCATTGGAGCTTTGCATTTAATCTCGTCTGCCGTTTTGGGCGCAGGTGCGCTCTTTCATACCTTTAAAGCGCCAAAAAATTTAAAAGACTCTAGCGGTTTTGCTCGTAAATTTCACTTTGAATGGAACGACCATAAACAACTAGGATTGATTTTGGGTCATCACCTCCTATTTTTAGGCGTAGCAGCCTTGTTATTGGTAGGAAAAGCCATGTTTTGGGGAGGAATATATGATGCAACAATTCATGATGTCAGAGTTGTAACTAACCCCACTCTTAACCCCTTTATTATCTATGGCTATCAAACTCATTTCGCCACAGTTAATAATTTAGAGGATTTAATTGGTGGTCATATTTATGTAGGGTTAATCCTCATTGGTGGCGGTATTTGGCACATTATTAAAGAGCCTTTCCCCTGGGCAAGAAAGCTATTAATTTTCTCTGGTGAAGCTATTCTTTCCTATTCATTAGGTGGTATTGCCTTAGCAGGATTTGTAGCTGCTTATTTCTGTGCAGTAAATACCCTTGCCTATCCAGTGGAATTTTATGGTTCTACCTTGGAATTAAAACTAGGTGTCAGTCCCTATTTTGCCGATACCATCAAATTAGCAAATGGTGGTTATAGTTCTAGAGCATGGTTAGCTAATGCCCATTTCTTCTTAGCTTTCTTCTTCTTGCAAGGTCATTTGTGGCACGCACTCAGAGCAATTGGTGTGGATTTTAAACAGATTGAAAAATCATTAAATACCATTAACAGCGAATCATAAATAGTCATTAGTGCTGAGTTAATTAACAACTTGGCACTTTCCTCAAAAAGCCTTTTTCTATGGCTTAATCAATCGAACATCCAACATCTAAAATCCACAATTACCAATTGTATGACTGTGACAATTTCGACTGATAGAACCTTTGCAGCTAATACAAAATTACCTTGGTTAATTGGTAATGCCCGTTTGACAGATTTATCGGGTCAATTATTAGGCGCTCATGTTTCCCATGCTGGTTTAATTATGTTTTGGGCAGGAACTACTACTATTTCTGAAGTTCTGAACTATGTTCCTGATATACCAATGTATAAACAGGGTTTGGTTTTATTACCTCATTTAGCAACTTTAGGTTGGGGTGTGGGTAATGGTGGTCAAATTGTAGATACCTATCCCTATTTTGTCATTGGTGTTTTACATTTAATTGCCTCTGCTGTCTTGGGTGCTGGTGGATTATTTCATGTGTTTCGCAGTCCAGCAATTTTACATAATGCTGGTGGGAGAGTAGCGAAATTTCACTATGAATGGAACGACCCCAAACAATTAGGTTTAATTTTAGGACATCACTTAATTATTTTAGGGTTAGGGGCATTTTTATTAGTCCTAAAAGCTATGTTTTTCGGTGGAATTTATGATACCCATTTGGGAGATGTGCGCCTCATTTCTGACCCTACTCTCAATCCAAATATAATTTTTAGCTACCTATTTGGGATGAAAGATGGTAGCTGGAATATTTTGGGAATTGCCAGTGTAGACAATTTAGAAGATGTCATTGGTGGTCATATTTGGATTGGTTTAATTCTCATTTTTGGTGGCATTTGGCATATTGTTGTTAAACCTTTTGCTTGGGTGAGAAAAATTTTACCCATAGAAAATGGTGAAGAAATTCTCGCTTATAGTTTGCTTGGTTTAGCTTTAATGGCTTGGATTTCTGCCAGTTTTATCGGTTACAACAATACGGTTTTTCCAGTAGAGTTTTACGGTTCAGAACGTCTTGGTATGGCTAATATTCAATTCTTTTTGGGAATAGTAGCCTTCTTAGGTTATGTTTGGCATACTTGGCGTTCTCGTAGTATCTCTTCATAACTTAAAGTTTTCTCATTAAAGTTTCCTCAACATCAGCTAGTCATATTTTCGGCCTGCGGTTAATAGCAGTTGACTGTGGGCAGTTTCTTAAATTATATTTTCCCTAATCATCAGAAAAACAAGGAGTAATCACTATTTATGGCTGTCATTTTTTGCGCTTTCTCTGCTTGGATCATGACGATATTACTACTTTGTAGCATTTGGTTAACTGTCAAAAAAGGCATCAATTATCTACAGAAATTACATCAAATTCCTTGTCATAATTGTGAATATTTCACTAATGATTATCGTCTCAAATGTACCGTCCATCCTTGCAAAGCTTGTTGTGAACAGGCTATTGGCTGTGTTGATTTTGAGCCAAAAACTGCTGCTTGTAACGCTACTCAAAAAGGACGTATTTGGAAAGTAGGAAAAAGTCATTTACAGCATGATTAAAACACTAAGATTAAAATTTTGATTCTATTCCTCAATATCTAGCATCTTAATATGTAAATTTGTTACCTGATTCTGAATAAATCCCTATGAATACTAACTCTGATTTCCTCTGTGAATTATGTGATTTTTTGTATCCTCGTCATCCCTATCATGGTCAGTTAAAGGAAGAATATTTATTATTCAATGGACATCTGCAAGAGTTTTCTCAACGAGTAAACTACATTTGTAATTTACAAACCGGTGGTAAAATTTCTCCAGAGGAAGCTTACAAACAGATACATTTGCTTTGGAAGCAATTAAAACGGAATAAAAAACAAATTCAATTTGATTAATTTAGGACTTACGCTAGATTGGACTAAAACCCTGATTCTTGCGTAGGGGTAATTCATGAATTACCCCTAATTTCGTTCTGTTTTGCGTAAGTCCTGTAATTAAGATTTGTTAAATTGGTGTTATGTCTATTTAGCAGGAGGTATAAAGTTTTAATGTAAAAAGCTGACGGATAGCTGTTCCCTATTGATAACTGATACAAAAAATTATTGCCAATTCAGGTAAGCTCAAAACAGCAGTTTTTCACATCAAAACAATGACGGTAAATAGTCCTACAATTTTAGCCTTAGACTTTGATGGAGTGATTTGCGATGGACTAATTGAATATTTTGAGGTAGCATGGCGTACCTATTGTCAAATTTGGCCATCTGTTAACGACACACCACCAGATAATTTAGCTTTAAGATTTTATCGTTTGCGTCCTGTAATTGAAACTGGTTGGGAAATGCCGGTTTTAATTAAAGCTTTGATTGATGGTTTTTCTGATGATAAAATACTGCAAGAATGGGTAAATATTACCCCAGGAATTTTAAAAGCAGATCATCTAGAAGCTAAAGAAATTATGAAAAGACTAGATGGTTTGCGGGATAAATGGATAGAGACAGATTTAGATGGTTGGTTAAGTTTGCATAAATTCTATCCGGGAGTGATAGAAAAATTAAAGATAACTCTTGCAAGTGGAGTACAACTATATATTGTAACCACTAAAGAAGGGCGTTTTGTTAAGCAGTTGTTACAACAAGAAGGGGTTAATTTACCAGATACAGCGATTTTTGGTAAGGAAGTAAAACGCCCAAAATACGAGACTTTGCGAGAATTAATTTCACAGGAAAAAATTAAATATGAAAATTTATGGTTTGTGGAAGATAGACTCAAAACCTTAGAGTTAGTTAAACAGCAATCTGATTTAAAGGATGTGCAACTATTTTTAGCAGATTGGGGTTATAATACTCAACCAGAACGGGAAGCAGGACAAAATGATAATCGGATTCGGGTAATTTCACTGGATCAATTTTCTCAAGATTTCTCTCATTGGTAAATATTAATTATCAGGTGACAGGTGACAGGTGACAGGTGACAGGTGACAGTAAGAAAATAGTAGTAGTTTAGAAGTCAGGAGTAAAAATAAATATTACCAATCACCAATCACCAATCACCAATCACCAATCACCAATCACCAATCACCAATCACCAATTATGCTAGATTTAACAAAAGTAGCGGGACAAATGCAAGGTTTAAGTCAGCATCTTTCTTCAGAAGTTGCTGAAAGTAACCGACGTTTAGAGTTAGCAAAAGAATATTTAACAAAAGCTTTTGAATGTCAACAAGAATTAATAGAACGTCAAGAAAAATGGCGCGATCGCATTCTTTTTGCTAATGCTACACCCATCGAACCTTTAGAAACTTGTATTGATATTCCTGTACCTCCTAAAGTTCATACTGTCATCGCTACCGATGGTTCACAAATTGCCCCTAACCATCACGAAATTGCCTATTGTTACTTATTAAATATCGGTAGAGTTGTTTTACATTACGGTCAAAATAAACACCCAGTTTTAGATAGTTTACCAGAAGTATTTTATAAGCCAGAAGATTTATATATCGCTCGTCAGTGGGGTTTAAGAACCGAAGAATGGATGAGTAACCGCCGCACAGCTTCGGAAATTACGGTATTAGCTGAACTAGCTTGTAGTGTAAAAACCGAGATTCCCGCTTTAGCAATGGTTGATGGTTCGTTAATATACTGGTTTTTAGATCAATTACCTATGGATGCACGCGATCGCATTTTACCCCCGATTTTAGCAGCTTGGCAACAATTACAAAAAGCCGAAATTCCCATCATTGGTTATCTTAGCGCCGCTCGTAACCTGGAATCTACAAACTTTTTACGCTTGTTAGCTTGTCCCTACCCCGTCCCTGACTGTATCAGTTATTGCCCTGATCAACTAGATCATGTACCATGTAAAAAATTTGAAAACCTGCGAGATACGACTTTATGGACAACCCAACTAAAACCAGGACAAAGAGGACCCTTATGGCGCAGTAATAACAGGATTTTACAACTTTATGAAGAACAAACAATTTATTTTTGTTATGTTCACGTAGGTACGGAAATTTCCCGGATCGAGTTTCCTGCTTGGGTAGCAAATAATTCTCAAATGTTAGATCAAGCATTAGGCTTAATGTTAGCACAAGTACAAAAAGGATACGGTTATCCTGTGGCAATTGCGGAAGCGCATAATCAAGCTGTAGTCCGAGGTGGCGATAGAAATCATTTTTTTGCGCTTTTAGAAAGAGAAATGATTAAAGCTGGTATAAAAAATATTGGTATTTCTTACAAAGAAGCAAGAAAACGGGGAAGTATTGCGTAAAATAATTGATAATTGATAATTGATAATTGATAAGCTGTACTGCATTTAATTTATATAATGTTAACAGGCAAGATGCCTGTTCCACAAGACCTAAGAATATTAAGATTATACAGTTTAGCTGCGTAACAGCTTAATGCGTAATTTTAATTTTGAAGATTGAGATCCCCGACTTCTTTTATTATTCTATTTTGAGAAGTCAGGGATCTGAATTTCATCTGTCACCTCACCTGTCACCTGTCACCTATCACCTCTTTACCTAAACATTAAATCGGAATAACATTACATCCCCTTCTTTAACAATATATTCCTTTCCTTCACTTCTCACCAAACCTTTTTCCTTTGCACCATTCATTGAACCATGAGTGACTAAATCATCATAAGCAACGGTTTCTGCACGAATAAAACCCCGTTCAAAATCAGAGTGAATCACACCTGCTGCTTGAGGTGCAGACATTCCAGCATTAATAGTCCAAGCACGGGTTTCTTTCGGACCAGAAGTGAAATATGTCCGCAAACCTAACAGAGTATAAGTAGCACGAATTAAAGATTTTAAACCGCCTTCTTTTACACCTAAAGATTCCAGAAAATCGGCTTTATCTTCTTCTGGCAATTCTACTAATTCCGCTTCCACTTGTGCAGAAACAATCACAACTTGAGCATTTTCTTGTGCTGCTACTTCTCGCACTTTTTCCACAAATTCATTACCCGTTGCTAAGTCATCTTCAGAAACATTCGCAGCGTAAATAATAGGTTTATTTGTCAATAATCCTAAGCCTTTAATAATTGCGGCTTCTTCTTCATTTAAACTGACTTGACGGACTGATTTACCTTCATTTAAAGCTGCTGCTAATTTTTCCAAAACGGTAATTTCAAATTGTGCATCTTTGCTGGTACGTGCTAGTTTACGGGTGCGTTCAATGCGTCTTTCAATTTGTGCTAAATCTGATAAACCCAATTCTAAATTAATGATTTCAATATCTCTCGCAGGGTCTACAGAACCGGCAACGTGAATGATATCATCATTTTCAAAACAACGCACAACATGAACTATGGCATCAACTTCGCGGATGTGGGATAAAAATTGATTTCCCAAACCTTCACCTTGACTTGCACCTTTTACCAAACCTGCAATATCCACAAACTCAACGCGAGCAGGTATAATTTGTTCAGAATTAGCAAGTTTGGCGAGAACATTTAACCGGTCATCTGGTACTGAGACAATGCCAACATTCGGTTCAATGGTACAAAAAGGGAAGTTAGCAGCTTCAGCTTTAGCATTAGCCACTACAGCGTTAAATAAGGTTGATTTTCCGACGTTGGGAAGTCCGACTATTCCGGCTCTTAGCATTGTAGATTTTTAGATGTTGATTGCAATTATAAGGATAATTCAAACAGGTTTCGGGATGGTTTGGGGAATTGGTCCGGGTACTGTTTGCGGTATTGGTTCGGGTATGGTTTGGGGAATAGGTCCGGGAACGGGTTCGGGAACGGGTTCTGGGAACGCAGGAGGAATGTTTGGTTGTGGAGGTGTTTCGGGTTTTGGTAAGGGTTGGGGTTCAGGGATGGAGATGGCACAGGGATAAGTCATAGTCATTTTGGCATGATGCGACTTTTCCAAACTAGATGATAACTTAATTTATTGACATCTTCCCAAATGGTTATACTCGAATTGTAAGGGAGCATCCCAATTTTGAAAAAATAACCACAGCAACACTAAAAAATCTCTTAAACTCTCTTACCTTTGTGTCCTTTGCGTCCTTTGCGGTTCAATCATATCAAGCCTTGGATCATTTTTTACGTTAGATCAAAATTAATTTACACATTTGGGATGCTCCCAATTTTAAGGATTACGATTTTCCCACAATTCTAATAACCCAACTGTTCCTACAAAAAATGTATAAATTGCATATTTAATGGGGTTGTGATTTTTAGAAGGTGCATAAAAAGCGGCGATGATTCCTTCAACAAAATGCGCTGATAGGGCAATGTGAGCAAGGATTAAAACAGGATTTAATATATTTGGTAATTGGTTGTTAGTTGTGATTGTTTCGATGTTCCATATTTCTAATCCCATTCCCGCAGTAATTAAGGGTATGGAGATGAATTTGATACCAGTGAATAGTGTTTGCTTGATAGATTTGATGTCTTTGAATCTCATTTTTCCTGTTTTTTTCTAGTGATTGCATTTTACATTTTACATTTTACTTCATTAAAGTATTAATTAATTCATCAATTTTTAAAATATCCTGAGTAATTTGTAGTACCGTATTTAGTTCAGTTGCCGGATCTGGTAATTGAACAGTCATGTATGATGTAGCTGATGTATGTGCAACAATCCCTCTTTCTTTACCAAATGTATCCATAATAGCAAGCCACGCGGGTCTAAATCATCACTATCTATCCCTATGGGTAATAATAATGCCAAAATATTGGCTTCTTTGACTCCATGATTGTTATCAATAACCCACTTAAAACTTTTGATAGCTGAATCTATTTTTTTACTTAACTTGATTTTATCTAATGAAACCTTTTTATTTCCTTTAGTTGGTGTCAGTGTTTCAGGAGGTATTTCCATCATTTGACCAGAGAATGCTAATAAACTTATTAAAGTTAAACGAGTTTCACCTGAGTTATCCCAAGCTTTTTTAGCATCTTGAGCAACTTCCCAAGCTCTATCTTCCAAGTAAGATTCAATTTCAGCATGAGCTAAAACTCTATATGCCAGAGTTCTCGCTAACTGTCTATCAGAATATAAACCGATAGGACTAATTTTAGGTAGAAATTGCTTTTTTAACCTATTTAACTCCCTGGTTAAAATCCTAAATCTAGCAGATTTTGGCATAATATTATATAAATACCCTACCTCAACCCGTTAAAAATTATCCGATTATCAACAAGTTCAGGTAGGTTAAAATCTACATCTAAAACTGTTAATAGACTTTCACCCCACAATCTCAAACGATTGTAAGTTTCTCGAATGTTCTTAGTTGTTCCTTCAATAGCTTCTTTAAAGTTACTGTTGGATGAACATAAGCTTTTAAAAGCTTCTTCAACTTTTTCCTTATTTCTTTGAGCAGATTTCCTTATAGTCTCATCTTTAAAGTAAAAAACCATTACATCTAAAATTGCTCGATTAAACTGGCTGCGGTATTTATTACCCAACCACATACGAGAAAAGTTATCTCCAAATATATTAATAGTTGTTTCTACTGCTTCCTCGAATTGATTAACTGTATTTTCAATATCATCATCTATTTTTTCCCAATCTTTATTAAGATTTTCACAAGTCATATCAAGAAATGCTTTGAGATTTCCACGATATTCAGATATAAAATAATGAAATCCTATGTAACGTAATAGTAATTCAACATCTCGCATCCGAAAATCAGGATTTGGTGATCTGAATATTTTTTTAAGAGCCTGACTTTTAATTGATTGATCATCTAAGAAATTGATAAAACTACCTGGATGTAATGCTTGTCTAAGTTCTTGAGGAGATAATGGAGTGCTTTCTACATTTAAGCGCAGGAACATTTTATATAGCAAATCTTCACTATACCAATTCCTAATTAATATAGTCCGAATAGTTTGGTTGTCTAGAGCATTAAGGTCAGAACTCAAAATAACATCATTTTGGAAATCATCATATTTTTTGCCAATCAAATCACGTCTAAACTCTAAATTTTTTAAAGCAAAAGCATTATTTGGAGTATCTTCACTTCTACCATAAAATTGAAGAATAGTTAACAATCTTTGTTTACCATCAAGAACGATAAATTTACCTTTTTCTTTTGGCTTAACAGCTAATACTATTTGTGGTACTGGAAATCCAAGTATTAGTGATTCGATAAATCTACTTTTACGAGTTATATCCCAAGCATCTCGTCTTTGAAATCTTGGAGTTAATTGGATATTATCCCGAACAAGTTGATCAAGTATTGTTGCTGTTGTCCAATCACTACCAGAAACAACTATTTCTTTAATTTGCTTTAATTCAGGAATTAAGTTACTCTGAGATTCAGGCTCAATTTCCTGATCTTCTTCTTCCTCAAAAAAAGTTACTTCTTCTTCTGTTGTAAATTTAGTCTGCATAGAGTTTAATCAGAACCTAATATAGTCTATTAATTAATTATATGCGATAATTGATCACTTTTTACCTTGAAACTTAAACGCTAAATTAACCCAAAAATGCTCAACCAAAACCAAACCCCTCTCATTGATGCTCTCAAAACTTCCATCTCCCGTCCCCATGCACCATTTTACACCCCTGGACACAAACGCGGTGCAGGAATTTCCCCAATTTTAACCGATTTAATCGGTAAAGATGTCTTCCGTGCTGATTTAACAGAATTAGCCGAATTAGATAATTTATTCACTCCTGAAAGCGCAATTTTAGCCGCACAAGAATTAGCCGCAGCAGCTTTTGGTGCGGAAAAAACCTATTTTTTAGTTAATGGTTCTACCTGTGGCATTGAAGCCGCAATTATCGCTACTTGCGGGATAAATGATAAAATAATTATGCCCAGAAATGTCCATTCTTCTGTAATTTATGGTTTAATTCTTTCTGGTGCAATTCCTATTTTTATCAATCCTGAATATGATGAAAATTTAGATATTGCCCATAGTATTAAACCGGAAGATTTAAAAGCAACTTTAGCTCAACATCCTGATGCTAAAGCTGTGTTAATGGTTTACCCAACTTATTACGGTGTGTGTGGAGATTTAAAAAGTATTGCCCAAATTACTCATCAATATAATATTCCTTTAATTGTAGATGAAGCACATGGCGCACATTTTCATTTTCATCCCCATTTACCTACCTCAGCTTTAACCGCAGGTGCAGATTTAACAATACAATCTATTCATAAAACATTGGGTGCAATGACTCAAGCATCAATGTTACATATTCAAGGAAATAGAATTAATATTGATAGATTAAATAAAGCATTACAATTAGTACAATCTACAAGTCCGAGTTTTATTCTTTTAGCTTCTCTTGATGCTGCACGTCAACAAATGGCAGTTAATGGGGAAATTTTGATGTTTCAAACTTTGCAGTTAGCGGAAATTGCAAGAATTGAAATTAGTCAAATTCCAGGTTTATCAGTTTTAGAGATCCCCCAAATTAATAAAAATGGCTTTTTTGATTTGGATAAAACCCGGTTAACTGTAAATGTTGCCAACTTAGGTTTAACGGGTTTTGTAGCTGAAGATATGCTCAATGAAATGGGTGTAACTCCAGAATTTTCATCCTTACAAAATCTCACTTTTATTATTAGCTTAGGTAACAATAAATCAGATATTGCTGAATTAGTACAAGGGTTTAAAAAATTAACTCAGATACCACAATTGACAAGTCGGTACAAAATATGTAAATATAATAACGATGCTATAATTGATCATGTTTTGTGCATTTCGCCTCGTGAGGCTTTTTTTGCTGATAGTGAAACCCTACCTTTAGAGAAAACAGTAAATAGAATTTGTGCAGAAAATATATGTCCATATCCCCCAGGAATACCGGTATTAATGCCTGGGGAATTAATTACAAAAACAGCTTTAGAGTATCTCCAAAAAATTCAGTCTTCAGGGGGATTTATTAGCGGTTGTGTTGATTCAAATTTGCAAACTGTAAAAGTAGTGAAAGTCTAGATTTCATCAATTAAATCATTCAGCAGTCAGGAGTTACTTATTTTAGATTTTGGATTTTGGATTTTGGATTATTTTTGTCAATTCCAATCTAAAATCTAAAATCTAAAATTTTCTTTCCCAGTCACCAGTCACCTATTAAACTCCTTTTTTCACCAAGTCTTTATAGATTGGAATTTTGGATTTAAATAAACTACTGACAGCAGTTTCTAAATCTTCTTGTTTGAGTAAAGAATCTCCCATCAAAACTGCATTTACACCTGCATCTGACATTAGGGATAAATCAGCAGAACTTTCAATTCCCGATTCACTGACAACCAAAATACCTAAGTTTTGTAAATGTGTTCTCCTAGCTGCCATTAATTGCTGAGTAGTGCCAAGATTAACACTAAAATCTTCTAAACTGCGGTTGTTAATGCTGATAATGCGGACATCTTCTAACTTGATCACCCGATCTAATTCACTCAAATTGTGAACTTCAACTACAGCATTCATTCCCAAATAGTGAATCACCCGCAAAAAGTTATTAATCTGCTGATCTGTAAGAATAGCAGCAATTAATAAAATTGCATCTGCACCCGCTGCACGTGCTAAATAAATTTGACAAGGATCAAGAATAAAATCTTTGCATAACAAAGGTAAAGTTATGCGATGTCGAATAATCCGCAGATGATCAAAACCACCATGAAAAAACTTTTGATCAGTCACAACAGATATACAAGTTGCTCCACTACGTTCATAGGATTTAGCTATAGACAAAGGATCAAAATCTTGTGTAGCGACATCTTGATTAGGGAATGTTTTTTTAACCTCTGCGATCAAACTAGGTTTGTAAATACTTTGTTGCAAAGCAGTGAAAAAATCTCTGACAGTAGGAGCAGCAGTTAATTGACGTTGCAAAGACGCGAGAGACATTTCTTGTTGCATTTGTGCAACTTCTAGTTTTTTCTGCCATACAATCTCTCTGAGTATGGGTTGCAGAGAATTATTAGACATAGAAATTGGGTAAATCATGATGAGAATGAATTAATAATTATTAGTTAACAGTTAAGAAATTCCCACCTTCGTTTTTCTTACAGTAAGTTATGAACAATATGGCTGGGATAACAAAACATTTTTTAATTTAATTTTCTTGGATATGAGATTGAAAACGCTTATCAATTTAATGTGCCAATATGTGGGTTTACCAAACATATCTAATACCTGAAAACACTTCTAGTAAACCCACACCTAGCTTCATTTTTGGGATTAATTAGAGTTTGATTAGAAATGAATCCAACTGGATTTGAGGTTAAACATTTCTACCTCTTTTTTAGTAGCATTTTGCTCTTGTCCAGAGCCACCAAGTAGGCAATTATTTTTGAGCAATCTGATATATGTACGGTAGGGTATATAGTCAATAGGGTTGTGTCCAGAAAAACGCAACAGCAAAACACAAGCCCAGGAATACTTGCCAGCTATAATTGCCTTAACTATTTGTTCTACTTGTTCAGTATTAATTTTCCTATTAATTTGTCTATTATAATCAGCAACGTTTTGACTCATGGTATGCACTCCTATTTGTGAATGAAATTCAATCAATAGCTTGGTAGCTTTTCCTCATATTTCAAAAATCTCAGCACAGTTGAAGTAGTAGTAGTAGATCATGCTGAGACAAACACCTGCTGATGAAAAATTTATAAACATATATCAAGGGTTTTCTCTGTTTTGATTGGGGTTGGGGGTAGACTGAACCAGCTAGAGCAGCTGTTTGGTTAAGAGATATATAGCTAAAACCACCAATACAGATTCAACCTCTTGCAGAAGTTACCTCTTTCATTAAGCCTACTCAAAGTTTCACACCGGATAAATGAACTATTTTTTGATCGATTTGTCTATTTTTTCGCTCTTGCATTTTTTTGATGATCCTTCACTCTGATAGCTTGTATTTCTAAAGATGATTTTTGACGATGGAATCAGTATTTTATATTTTGTGTCCCTCAACACATTCTTTCTTTACAATTTATATATCTTTGGTAAGAGGTTTCGTTACTTACAGGTTTTTTTTACAGAAATCTCTTCCATAGGAAGGATGACTGGGCGTATTTAGATATAGTTAAATCCTTTCTATGGTAAATTTATTACATTCTTAGATAATGTTCCCAATTGAGCAAATTTCTGAAACTTAACGCACATAAACGCACATAGAAGAGGCTGTTTCTGTCATGGGGATTTATACGCGGCTGCAAAAACTTTGCACGAAGTCCGGTTTTCCAGCCAATTTTTCGATAATCTAGGTAAAATACACATCTATTACATTTGATATGAAAGTTTTTTATAGTTTCCAGAATGTAGTCTTATCAGTAGACTCTCAAATTTTTAACAAATTTTGTGGGGGAGTTCACTAAAAATCTTACCTGGGATTCTTTTAAAGTTCAAAATTGAAAGTATGGTATTTTATTTTTACAAAAAAATACTTAATTTAGGAATAACGAACACTTATATATGCAACAAAATTGAAATAATGATTTCTTTATTGTTAAGATTAAACCTAAATTCAATCGGACTGACAAATTCATAGCATCATCAATGTTTATGAATTTTGGAGTTTGATTGAACTATTGACTTATAGTGATCCGATTTGATTCATGAATTGTTCGTGGAGGCAGGGAACAGGGAACAGGGAAGAAGGCTTTCAGTATGTACTGAGTTCTGTATGGCTTACGCCACGCTACGCTATCAAAAATCAAATAGGAGTCCTATAATACCATCCATACTATACTATGAACTAAGACTCTGGAGTAAATAGTGATATGATTTCTGGGGATTCCGGGTTAGCAAAAGTCAACTCAAAATGGAATTTACAGCCAAGCTTGGAGTCTAGATTTTGCACCTTACTAGAAGCTACAAAGGCTGGTATTTTCCTAATTCAAGGTAGAAAAATTTACTATGTCAATTCTGCGGCGGAATTACTCACCGGCTATACAAAAAAGGAACTGTTAGCAAACTTTGATTTTAACCAACTTATCAAAAGTCGCACATCTAAACCCCCAGAAACAACTAACTTGGAAGTTGAATATCAGGAGATAAATATTATTACTAAAGATGGTAAAGAACGATGGTTAGATGTTGCCATGACTCGCTTTGATGGAGGGGTATATTTTGATGTTCAAGAAGTTGAAGTCCTTACGGCTACTGATATCACAGATTATAAATTTGCACAATTGGAATTGCATCAGGCTTTAGAACAAGC
Source organism: Sphaerospermopsis sp. LEGE 08334 (assembly GCF_015207205.1). Taxonomy (NCBI): domain Bacteria; kingdom Bacillati; phylum Cyanobacteriota; class Cyanophyceae; order Nostocales; family Aphanizomenonaceae; genus Sphaerospermopsis; species Sphaerospermopsis sp. LEGE 08334. The sequence goes on from NZ_JADEXH010000017.1 coordinate 79,995, forward strand.
ACAAGAAATCAGTAAAATTCGAGCTAATCTTGTGGGTATACTCTGCCATGAATTTCGGACACCACTAAATGTTATTTCATTTTCCAATAGCTTACTCAAACGACATATAGATAAATGGGAAACAGACAAGAAATTAATATTTATTGAACACATTCAAACAGCAGTTGAACAAATCAATCAGGTATTAGATAATATTTTATTATTATCTAAAGCAGAATCAGCGCAAATTATAGTTGAGCCGCAAAAGGTTAATATTGTGAAATTTTGTCAAGATTTAATTACACAAATGGTAATCATTGATAGTAATAAATATATTAATTTTCAGAGTCAAGGCAACTGTTTAGACGTATGGATTGACCAAAAAATACTGAAACCAATTTTGAATAACTTGCTAGACAATGCAATTAAATATTCTCCCCCTAGTAGTGTGGTGGACTTAACTGTTTCCTGTCACCAAGAAAAAATACAGTTTCAGGTTAAAGATAAAGGTATTGGTATTCCCGAAATAGACCAACAAAGACTTTTTGAACCGTTTTATCGAGGTAGCAATGTTGATAATACTTCGGGAACAGGACTAGGCTTATCAATTGTCAAAAATCTAGTTGATTTATATGGAGGTCAAATCACAATGGTTAGTCAAGTGGGTGTCGGTACTACATTTACCTTAGTTCTACCATCAGTTCCCATATTTCCCATTTCATAGAAAAAAGGGCAAGAGTCTTTTGCAGGATGAATTACAGCAGCTTTCAGCTATCAGCAGTCAGCTATCAGCTTGGAAATCCTTTTGGTGTCAGGCTTTGTGATGTAAATTTGTACTTCATTTACGTCGAAACTGCTGTGTCAATTATCAATTATCAATTATCAATTATCAATTATCAATTGCTATTAATCATTCTCTCTGACAACTTTTATTGGTTTCAAAATGATACGTGAATCGTCGAAAACAATTCTTGTAATTGAAGATGATGCTATTACCCGCAATCTCTTCTTAGACAGTCTTGAGGCTGAAGGTTTTGTTACGATAGGAGCAGAAAATGGTCAAGTTGGTATTCGGCAAGCAGAAGAAAATTTACCTGATTTGGTAATTTGTGATCTGCTCATGCCAGTTATGGATGGTTACAGTGTTTTAACTCAGCTACGTCAAAATCCTCTCACAGCAATTATTCCTTTTATTTTTCTCACAGCAAGTAATTCTAAGGCTTCTATGAGAACAGGAATGGAGTTGGGAGCAGATGATTATTTAAGTAAACCTGCTACTGTCGATGAGTTGCTAAAAGCAATTTCTATTCGATTAGAAAAACAATCTTTGCTCAGATCCTGGTATAGTCAGAACTCTCATCAAGCTTCGCCAAAAGTTTCAGAATTTCCAGCTACATTAGGAAATTCAGAGTTAATCTTCCCTAATATTTCCCACCTGCAAAAAGTTTTTGACTATATTGAGGCTCATTATCACCAAGGTATTACTTTATCAGATGTTGCGGAAGCTGTTGGCTATTCTCCAGCTTATTTAACTAACCAAGTATCCAAACAAACGGGAAAAAGTGTTAATACTTGGATAGTTAAACGTCGTATGGCCGAAGCCTGTTCTTTACTAAAAAATACGAATTTGACAATTGAAGAAATTGCTACCAAAATAGGTTATCAAAATGTTTGTCATTTTTCTCGCCAGTTTAGTCACCATCACAAATTGTCGCCGACTCTTTGGAGAAAACAAAATCAATTACTTCAGGTTTCCGCATCTGCAAAACTGCAATTTATCAAATCTCGTTCCCAATTAACAAACCCTGTTTCTTGTTAATATCAGAATAATGGACAATGGACAATGGACAATGGACAATGGACAATGGACAATGGACAATGGACAATGGACAATGGACAATTACCAAACCTGGAAGTGAGAGGATTAGAAGATAGAAATTTTTTTCTTTCTTGTCCTGGGAAAAGTTCAGTTTTCAAACCTGAATAAAACAATTGTCAATTATCAATTGTCAATTGTCAATTTTTAGAGGTTGTAAACTGTTGGATTAATAATTGTATTGCCAAGGCTAACAAACCCAAAGCTACTATACCAAATATTCCCGTTCCCAAAGCCACCACACCCACCACTAAAGTACGAACAGCGGAGGCGATATTGAGGACAATTTGGTTATCAGAATGAATAGGTTTATTAGCAAAAGTGGTAGCGATCGCAATCATTAAAGAATACATCGCAAATGCAAATCCTCCTGACATTACCGCCCCAGTTATACACCTTAATGGTGTTGGTGGAACTTGTCCGGGAGTCTCTTTTTCTTTTACTTTGGGTTCGTTCATAATTTGCTCATTGGTAATTGGTAATTGGTAATTGGTAATTGGTAATTGGTAGTTGTTAAAAACTCTTAACTGTCACCTGTCACCTGTTCCCTGTTTAGTTTAATATCTGAATCCCATTGCCAATTGTCTGAGTTACAAACAATTCTAAATCCTCATCAGGAATTACGGATCTGATCCTTTCCTTAACTATTTCTGCTTGTGCTTTTGATTCCACAATGGCAAATACAGAAGGTCCAGAACCTGACATCATCGTGCCTAAAACTCCTTCTTGAGCAGCAAATAATTCTCGCAATTGTAATACTTGAGAATAAGAAGGTAATACCACTTTTTCTAAATCATTGTGCATTTTGTTGGCGATTTCTGCTGCATCTTTATTGACGATAGCTTTGACAATTTCTGCCGAATGCACTGCACTAGCACGAGCCACTAAATCTTCAGTATTTGTCATATAGGTACTACCAAATACTTGCCGATAGGTTTTATAAGCCCAAGCTGTGGAAACTTCCAAACTGCGATATTTAGCTAATACTATATATATGTGATCTAAACTAGGTAAAGGAGAAAGTTTTTCACCTCTACCAGTAGCAATTACTGTTCCCCCAGAAATACAAAATGGCACATCTGAACCGAGTTGTGCGCCTAATTCTTCTAATTCTGATTGAGTTAATCCCAAATTCCACATCAAATCTATACCCACTAACACCGCTGCTGCATTTGTCGAACCTCCAGCTAAACCCGCAGCAACAGGAATGTTTTTTTTCACAGTAATATCAATCCCACCAAAATTACTAAAAGCATCAGGAAATTTCTTGGCCATTAGTGCAGCGGCTCGGTATGCTAAATTACTGTTATCTGTAGGTACTTGGGGATGATCACAATAAACGCGAATCGCTTCTGTGCTTGCAGCGTGTAAATCAATTTGATCTGCAAGGTCAATGCTTTGGAGTATCATGGCTAACTCATGATATCCATCAGGGCGATCGCCGATGATTTCTAAATATAAATTGATTTTCGCAGGTGCAATTAAGCTATAAGAACGCATATAAGTGGTAATTGGTAATTGGTAATTGGTAATTAGGTTATTAACCTCCCCCTGCTCCCTACCCCCCTGCTTATTCACTGTCACCTGTCACCTGTTCACTGTTCACTGAATTTACCAGTGATACCCATTGTGTAACGCTGAGGTCTTCGGCGCGAGATTGGGGATTAATATTTAATTGTTCCAGTAATTGGGTCAAGCGATCGCGCTCAATTACCGATTGCAAGTTATTTCTTAACATTTTCCGCTTTGCCCCAAACCCTAATTTAACCAGATTTTCCAACTTTTTGGGGTCATTAGCGGTAATTTCTCTCTGTCGGGGGACTAAGCGCACCACAGCAGAATCAACTTTTGGTGGTGGATAAAATGCACCAGCAGGAACTGTACAAATTAACTCACAATCTGCCAAATACTGCACCCGCACCGACAACGCTCCAAAAGTTCTTGAACCTGGTTTAGCATACAACCTTTCTGCTACTTCTTTCTGAATCAGTAACACAATAGAATCAAAGGGTTCAGGATTGGGGTTAGCAATAGTACCCAGTAACTTTTCAATAATTGGACCTGTAATATTATAGGGAATATTGGCAACAACTTTATTTTGCTTTTGAAACTTAGGAAAAGCTGTTAATTGAGAAGCTACATCAAGAGTGAGAAAATCCCCTTGCAGCAGTAAAAAATTTTCTCTTTCACCTAGTTGTTTTACCAGTAATTTACACAAATCTCTATCAATCTCAACAGCAACCAAAGAATAAACTAAAGGTAATAAACGCTTAGTTAAAATTCCTGTACCCGGACCAATTTCCAAAATCCTATCATCTTCTTGACAGTCGGCTGCTTTAACAATAGCGTTAAGAGCCTTTTCACTTTTTAACCAATGTTGAGCAAATTGTTTGCGCGGTTGTACCATTTATATAAATTTCTCCATAATTAATAAAAATGTAAGTCTTCAGCTATCAGTAATCAGTAATCAGCTTTGAGATGTAAGTAGACTAGCTGCCAATAAAATTATAATTTTACTAGATACATAGGCTTTAAGCAGAGAAATTTACAGGCTGAGATTTGTGTTTTTTGTGAGTTTTGCTGATAGCTGATAGCTGACGGCTGAATGCTTACATAAAAATAAAAATTTCCGCTAATAGTCCCAGATTTGCTTTTAGAGTTAATGTATCTATCTGAGAACTTGCAGAAACCTCTTACTTAGTTTTGTAACTATATTTTCTATATAGACAAATTAGTAAGATTAGTCTAGTTAATCCAGCGCCAAAACATTACTTATGAACACTAATATGAACACTAAGATAAAATATATTTTACCCGTAATTTTATTAGCAGTTGGCACCGGCATCAGCAGTTGTACTTCTAGCGATATTTCTGATAATACAACTTCAACACCAACACCAAACAATACAGTTTCCCCAACTCCCCAAAATTCTCCAACATCTCAACCATTTTCCAACCAACCCTCTCCAGATGCAACTTCTAAAGCTGTTTCTGGTAAAACTACTCAAGTTACCCTATACACAAGTGATGCTCAATGTCAAGATTATGTTTCTAAACAAACTTCAGTATCAGCCGACCAACCAGTTAACGAAGCTGTAGGTAAAATCTTACAGGAACGGGATACAGCCGATTTTAGCCTAGTTGGATATCGTGTGAACGTTGATAATGGAGTTGCAACAATTGATTTACGAATTGCCCCTGAGTCTAAGCGGCAAATAGTTTCTCTTTCTAGCTGTGAACAGTTCGCTTTATTTGGAAGTCTCCGTAAAACCCTCACCAGTAACCCCCAATGGAATATCAAAGATGTCCGTTTTACAGAACGAGGTCAGGAAGTTGTATTTTAAGGTGACTGGTGACTGGTGACTGGGTAATCAATTTTATGTTTCCCAATTACCAATTACCAATTACCAATTACCAACTACCAATTACCAATTACCAATTACCAATCACCAATCACCAATCACCAACTAAAGTAAAGATTTTCTAGCGATTCTGCCCAAATAGATAATCACACTATTACTATAAAAATGAGTTGAATCAACGAGGGTAAACCGATGGATGTTAAGCTGATTTTAGTAGGATTCACTGTTATCTTTACCTTTGCGTGCTTATTTTTCGGTACAAAAAATGGCTTTTATGATTCAGACAACTATCATGGCAACGGTTCGGCACATTAACCAGAGTTAGAGCGCATGAGGGATGATCTATCAGTATCGTCTCGTCCTGATCCTGGGGATGCAGCTAATGAATTAGAATGTCTGCCCTATAGTGTTCAGCATGAAGATGAAGGTGTTTGTCTATTAGTACGCATGGGTCCCCACCGCATTTTGTTAGATTGCGGTTTGGGGGATATTTCATATCTGACTAGGGACATAACTAAATCAGCACAGAAGGGTAGTTCACCATTACCAGCAGATTTAGTGTTGGTTAGTCATGCTCACCCAGATCATGCTAGAGGTTTGCTGGCACTTAATCAAGCTTTTCCTCTTATGCCTATTTATGCTAGTGAGGTGACTAGCAAGTTATTACCGTTAAATTGGCCGGAAGAAGCACCGGAAGAAATTCCTTCCTTTTGTCAGGCGTTACCTTTGCGATCGCCTATAGAAATACAAGAAAATTTAGTTGTGGAATTATTTCCTGCCGGTCATCTTCCCGGTGCTGTGGCTATTCTTATCACCTACCACACCCCACACCGTGATTATAAACTACTGTACACAGGAGATTTTTTCCTCTCCAACTCTCGCCTAGTAGATGGGTTGCGCTTGGAAGAGTTAAGAGGTTTACATTTAGATGTACTGTTAATTGAAGGCAGTTATGGAACATCTCGCCATCCCCATCGCCGCAACCAAGAAAATCAACTAGCGGAAAGAATTAACCGCGCCATAGCTGATCACTGTTCTATTATTTTACCCACCCCGGCTTTAGGCTTAGGTCAAGAATTGTTGATGTTGTTACGTTCTCATCATCATTTTACTGGACGAGATTTAGATATTTGGGTTGATGGTAATGTAGCTGCTGGTTGTGATGCTTATTTAGAACTTTTACCCCATTTTCCCGCGTCAGTCCAGAATTTTGCCCGTCATCAACCTTTATTTTGGGATGAAAGAGTACGTCCCCGTGTGCGACGCTTAAAAGTAGAAGATTTGACTACTTTAGGCAGTTCACCTTGTATTGTCCTCACTGACTCCACAGCGGATTTAAGTAAATATTGTCAACCCAACACAGGACCCTGGCTCATTCTCCTGCCAGAAAAAATAGATATCAAAGTTAATCCAGAATATCCCGCAGCAACCACCATAGAAAGCTATCTTTTGGCTCAACATAGTGATGGACCAGGAACAACTCAATTAATTCATAATTTACGACCCCAGCACGTGGTTTTTATCCACGGTTCTCCTGCTTACTTAGCTGACCTAACCAGTTTAGACGAGTTACAAAATCGTTATCATCTTCATTCCCCAGCAGCGGGAATTTTGGTAGAATTGCCCATTGGTGAAACATTTTTACAACCTTCCGCCCCAGAAACTAATTATGAAGGGGAGTTGACGGAACTAGAAACAGTCATTACAATCTCCCTACCAGAAGCAATTACGGATGATCCACGTTGGCAGCAATTTGCTGATACTGGTTTAATAGAAGCCCGTTGGCAAGGTGAAGAACTAGTATTAAGAGGTTTGTCTCAACGAGAACTGCTGAATCAAAATAGCTTAGATGCAGCCCGTAGTAAGCACCCCTATACCTGGTCAGATTTAGAGTGTTGTGGTACGTGCAAATACCAGAGGGGGCAACGGTGTTGGAATCCCGCAGCCCCATTGTATAACTTTAAAGTTACCCTGGAAGGTTATTGTCCTGCCTTTGAACGTTTATCGGATCTAGAATCCTGAATAGGAGTCAGGATTGCTGGATTTTGGATTTTGGATTGTGTTTGAATTACTTGCAATCCAAAATCTAAAATCTAAAATCTAAAATTTTCTTTCCCTAGTCCCTAAATGGTAATTTTTGGGTAGACAAAGAGTTATTAGTCGGGATTCAAGTCAGTAAAACGGTTACGGATACGTTCCGACTCAGGACAGTCTTCAGTCATGAGAGGTTCTACATTACCCCGTGGTACGGAAGCTAATTTTTGCGTTACCGAGCCAATGCTTTCTAGGCGAACCATCTCTTCCCAAGAACAAACTTCGTCTTCTTCGTCTGTTTCATAGCGTAGAGTCACTAGATCACCCTCTATATCTATAATGCGGGCCCGCTCTATCCAGCGTTGCTGATCCCGCAAAAAAACACATACCTCCCGCCCGTCGCAACACAGTTGATAAATCTTGCGGTGTAGCATGTACTACTTCTGCCTTTTTAAACAACGTAGTTAAACTTGTGAAAATTTGGGTCTTAACCCGGTAAGAGATACCCTAAAGAGTTCAATTTCATGCTTGGTGAACTATTGCAATAACCCAATCTCACAAGGACTCGGTGGTGGTAGTCAATATAAGGAAGTTTTGGGTTATAAACCAATGGTTAACTGCTTCAGTTGAGCTTAATCTTTTTTAGGGCAATGCTAGATCATTTCTACTTCATAGAAGTCCAACATTTATAGATTTTTCCTCACCTGGTGAATACTTGGTGGTGTTTCCTGATTACCATCCTGTAATAAACTGTACTGCAAAACCAGCGTTAATTGCGGTTGTTTTAGTTGCCTACTTGTAGTCATTGGCATTTCTAGGAAGTCTGGGGACTCGGCTGTACTTTTAACCCTTAATGTATTTGATCTTAACTCATTCTCAGGCTTAACTTCATGGTTTTAAACAACAATCACCCAAGACTTTTCAGTTTTGCTCTGTAGCATGAGGTGTAATACGGGCATTTTGCCTGTCAGTGGCGCAAATATGGCGATATTTCAGGATTAGGAATTTTTTTTGCTGGCAATTTTTTCTTGGTGATATTCATAAATTAGCAAAATTTATTACTCGTTATTAATTCGGTGAGTTTTTACAAATTTCAATGTAGGTAAATGCGCCAATAAATATATAATTATGATTATTTGTATATAGCCATTTCCAATAAGCGTGAGGTACAAAGTTTTTTCGTTTTAGGGAACTCTTAACAGGGAACAGTGAATAAATTTGTTTGTACTTCATTAGACTCAGAAACGCTATATTAAGCTTTAATAATTCAATCTAGGTTTTACTGAAGAAACCGAAAACTTACAGGACTTACGCAAAACAGAACCACAGTAGGGCTATAATCAACCCCAACCATCTGAATGATGAGAGCCAAAGTGTGAGTTAGTTAGGCTTCATGTTAAGTTGTATCGAGTAATTCTTAGTGACATTTGTTCAGTACAGGCAATTCTCTAAGATTCTTTGAACAAGCTTCTCGTTTAACTGTACCTATGCGAATTGCTTCGTATAGATTTGTAAGAGCTTTTAAATCATCGGATTGATAGCACTTAGTTGCCAATACCTGAAGGAGTAAACCCTCTGATTCAACACTAAGATATCCGGTTTGAAAGGCAGATGCAATGAGTGTGCGAATCATGATCAATAGGGCAAATGAACGATTTATCATTTCTATTGTCAAACATTTGCTTGCTAAATACATTGATATAAAACAGTAAATATTCGTGATTCTCATTACAGAAAAGTTGTGACCTCAATCACGATTAAAAAACAGAAATCCTATATAATTAAAGGATTTTATCTACGTACTGATAAACTATAAGCAGCCAAAAATACAACTACTTCAAATGTGTTCAAGAATGGTGTGAGTCTGCAATTATACTATGAAGATTGTATAAGAAAGAAACATTTAGTATCAAATATTACAATTCAACAAATCTTTGCTCACGGTAAAAATTGGCGGAAATCTTCATCCTGTTGACTTAACTGCACCCAATTTAAATTTAGTGATTGGAATTTTTGTACCAAGCGATCGCACGCTGGGCGTTCAGTGGCATAGTGTCCAGCATCAATTAAAATTAATCCTTGATCTCTACTTTCTTGAAATTGATGAAATTTACAATCAGCGGTGAGATAGGCTTGGGCGTTGGTTTTCACGACTGCGGAAATAAAACCTGCGCCCGAACCACCCAAAACCGCAACTCGTGAAATTTGTTGTTGTAAATTCGCAGCGGGGGAAAAAATCAATTTTGGGGGATGAAGTTGAGTTTGAATTGTGGCGAGTAATTCTTGCAATGTTAAAGCTGGTTTTAACATTCCTACCCTTCCATATCCTAAACCAGATTGGGTGGGAACTATGGGAGATACCGCTTGCAGTTGTAATATTTGTGCCAATACATCCGCAGTGCCGTCATTTACCTGGTCGAAATTTGTATGGGCGCTGTAGATACCGATATTGTGAGTAAAAGCTAACCTTACCATTTCTGCTAGTGCTTCCCCACTGCGGAGAGATTTAGGGGGATTAAAAATCAGGGGATGATGGGCAAAAATCAGATTAGCGTTGAGAGCGATCGCTTCTGCCATCACTGCTAAAGTCGGAGTTAAACACACTAATACCCGTGCTTCTGCACCCAACACACCAGGTTCAATCTGCCAACCACAATTATCCCAGTTTTCACACCAAGCGGGATTTGCCCATTCTTCAAACCAGGTGATTAAATCAGTAATTTTCATTAGATATTTTCACTTATAATTTTAAGTAATTTTATTTAAGTAGGATTATTAAACCATTTTAGCCCAAATTCAGCTATGGTGAAACCACATCCAACACAGGTAGGAGTCAAGAGTAGGAAAAATTGGGAGCATCCCACACAGGCACACCAAAAACTCTCGCTCAACTTTCTTACCTTTGCGTCCTTTGCGGTTCAATCATATCAGGACTTTGGTGCATATTATTTCCATAGATACAGCAGGAGTCAGGAGTCAGGAGTCAGGAGTAAAACTAGCTTAGTGTATAGGTTTCAATTTAGATTCTGTATCTAATGGATCTGCAATCTGCTGTAAAAATAAATGTACACATTTGGGATGCTCCCGAAAAATTGAAGGAGGAAAAATTTATGACATACTTTTTATCAAAGCTTGTTTAAACTCTTCCGCACTCTGAAAAGTAATTTGCGGCTTTTCCACCAAAGCCAAATCTATCACCTCAGCTAATTTTTTAGGAATGTTTTTATTACGCTGAAGAACAGGTACAGGATCATTTTGCAAGACTGCTAACCAAGGATCACCTGTAAAATCGCGGGGAAAATATCCTGTGATCATATTATATAAACAAGCTGCTGTTGCCCAAATATCAACTTCTGGCAATGAGTTTTGAAAATCTAGCACTTGCTGACGTGGGATAAAAGCAGGTGTACCCATTTGATTTTCTGTTAAAGTTTGACCACTTAAACCCGCTAAGTCAAAGGCTTTTTCTAAACCATAATCACCTATTTTCACAACTATTTTATCATTGATGTATGTAATCAAAATATTATATGGGTTTAAATCTCGGTGAACTAATCCTTTACCTTTTCCTAGTGTACCATTAGGTAATTTCACATTGGGAACTTCTACTTGATGGGCATAGATCAACCCGTCAAGAACTTGGATAATTATGTCTACAGCAACATCTGTAGGTAAACGCCATCCAGACCTTTGCATTAAATCCCAAACATTACCTCCTTCACAATATTCCATGATAAAAAAGAAAGTTTCTTCAGCAAATCCATAATCTAACATCTCTACTACATGGGGATGTTCTAAACATTTGGTATTTTCTGCTTCCTTGAGAAACTTATTGATACCTTCTTCCTGAGCAACAACGGCCGGAGACATTAACTTTATAGCCACAAATTTTCTTAATTTGTTGTTTTCTGCTAAGAATACTTCACCTAAACCACCTTTCCCTAGAGACTTAACTAACTTATAACAGGAGATGCTTTGCAGATTTTCTTCACCTTGTGCAGCTAAATCTAGCAAGCGTTGTATAATCTTTAAATAATTTTTGGGTTTGACTTTTTCTACAACTGGATTGGCAGTTTTAATTGGTTGTAATTTTTCTACTTCTATAGCTATTTTAAATAAAATATCCCCCACTTTAATTTCATCGCCATCTTGTAAATCATATTGTGGAAAATTTAACTTTAAACCTTCTTGTGCTGTTTGATTGCGTTTCCTTTGACCGATTTTTTTACCATTAACAAAAGTGCCATTTAAACTGCCTAAGTCGCGCACCCGAATATCTGGAGGGTTAATATCTAATAAGCAGTGATAGCGGGAAATAGTCATATCAATTTCATTGGCTAATTGTAGGTTACAATCGTGGTTTCTGCCAATGATACAAGTGCTACGAGAATCAAAACTATATTGCTTGCCAGAGAGTGTACCTTGAGTAATGGTGAGAGTAATTTTCGATGGCATGGTAAATTTATCAGATAAGTGGACTATTTTGTATATGAATATATTTTGATATTTTTTGAGAGAAGTTTGTATTTTCTTAATTTTGGGTAAAATAATTATCAGTTATTATCCCCAAATGTGAACTACCAACTCTCTGGTATGATTATGCTGGCGATGTTCCCAAATGTAAATACCTTGCCATGTTCCCAAAACTAGATGACCATTATTAATGGGGATGTTTTCGGAGGTATGGGTTAAAACTGTGCGGATGTGTCCTGGCATATCATCAGCACCTTCGGCATCATGGATATAATAGTTGCCTTCTGGTACTAATTTAGCCATAAAATTTGCTAAATCTATTAACACATCAGGATCAGCATTTTCCTGAATGATTAAACTGGCTGAAGTGTGACGCAAAAATAAGGTGCAAAGTCCAGTTTTCACTCCAGATTCGCCAACTATAGCGGCAACTTTTGATGTAATATTCTGAAAGGATTTGCCAGTTGTGGAAATTCTCAGTAATTTTTGATAGTGTGTCATAATAATTTTGGATTTTGGATTTTGGATTTTGGATTTTGGATTTTAGGTTGGGAGTGTTTCAGTAATTTTAGTTAAATTGACTTCAAATAATCTATCACTGCTTTGGCTATAGTTTCATTACCATTTTTAGCTATGGGTTGTGGTTGTTTTGGCGGTTGGGGTAAGTCATGAAGAAAATCCCAAGTTCCATCAAAAAATTCTGTTGGTGTGATAATTTGATGGTGGTTGTAATTCTTAATTCCTTCTAATAGCAAATCAGCTTCCGCAAAGTCATGACGCGGGATGGTAATAATAGGCAGTCCTAGAAGTGTAGCTTCTGCAAAAGTGCTGTACCCTGGTTTAGAAACTACTCTGCTACAAATTGGCATAAAATCAACAGGACGATATTGGCGATTTTGCACTTTAATTAAGTTAGGTAAATCTGGTGCGGAAGCATCAAAGGCGATAAATTGCCAATCAGAAAATTTTTCAATATTATTATAAGGAATTGCTTGTAAACCTAAACCTCCAAATGTTAGCAAGATGGTTTTTTCTGGTGGTGTAGTTATTCCCCAAATGGTGCGGATTTCATCAATAGGGAAACCGGGAGAACCACCTGTTAAACCCACATCTATGATATTAGGAAAAGCAGACATGGGTGTATGGAAGGGAAGACGAAATAAGCGATCGCTTTTAGTATACCAATCACTGACCCAATCAGCAATTTCTGTAAATTCTCCTCCCCAATCTTGATAAATAAAGTCCCAACTAAAGTTACTTATCATCCAACAGGGAATGTTTGCTGCTTTCCCAAACCCAGCCGCCAGAAAAGGAATATCTGCCAATATGAGGTTAACACGATTTTGGCGAAGAAAATTAACTTCCGAAGCAATTAACGAATTTTGATTTTTTTTAATTTCTCTTAACTTGTCTAAGGTTGCTGCTTTATCCATTGTCAAACTGTCAGCTTGAACTACACCTAAATCAAAAGCACGTTGACGCAGAATAAAATCACCTTTGATGTAGGATTCAAGCAGCCATCGGGGTGCAGTTGTAGCAATAATTAACAGCACTTCTGGACATAATTTTTGAATTGTTGCTGCTATTGATGCGGTGCGGGTAGCATGGCCAAAACCGTGGTTAGTGATGGTTATATATAAAATTGGACGGTTCATATAGGAGGTGATTGGTGATTGGGTGAAAATTTCTACATAAGTAATTTGGCAGGAAAAAACAATGTATGTAATAAAATATAAAATTGCTAAAAGTCTCCCTCCTCTTGCCTTTTGCCTTACCACAACGAAAATTTTCAACACTTATCTATTTATCTACAGATGAGAAAATTCTTTAATTGCTGTTATTAATTGGTCAATTTCTGATTCTAAGGTGAGGTAATGAACACTTACCCGAATACAATTAGGATTGGCAATTGTGCGAGTTAAGATTTTTTGTGATTCTAAAAACTGCACTAATTTTAAACTCGGCTGATTATTGGTTAGCACAAAAGAAACTAACCCGCTTTGGGGAGGGGAATTTTTTAAACATTTGACATTAGATAATTCTATCAACTTTTGCCAAAGATACTCACTGTTGCTGCAAATTTGCTGATATCTTTCCTCTGCTGTTCCCCATTGATGATGAATGGCGATCGCTTCCTTTAAAGCAATATATAATGGAGTTGCTAAGGTAGACACTTCATATCTTCGCCCATCTGGTTGCCAATTTATTGGTTGTGCTTGATTATTGGTTATGACTCCATCTAAACCTATAAATGTTGGCTGTAACTGTTCCCGTGATTGGGGTCGTACATACAAACCCCCTACACCCGCAGGACCGCATAACCATTTGTGTCCAGTAAAAGCATAGAAATCTACCCCCAATTCTGTTAGATTTAAAGGTAGAACTCCCACTGATTGAGCCGCATCTACCAACAACAAAGAATTATTTTTTCTGCATATTTCTGTGATTTTGTCAATAGGCAAAACTTGGCCAGTATTCCACAACACATGACTTAAAACTACCAGCCGAGTATTGGGGCGGAGGTTTTCAGCAATAATACTTACGGTATCACCTTCGTTTAAAGTCGCCATTAGCGGACAAGTGGAAACTTCTACAGCGAATCTACGACTAATTTCTTGGGCAGTGGCAATTACTCCGGGATGTTCACAGTCAGAAAGTAGTAAATGATCACCAGCTTGCCAATCAATACCCCACATTCCGATATTACAACCAATGGTGACATTACCTGTAAGAGTGATAGTGTCAGATGGTACATTTAAGGTAGAGGCGATCGCCTCCCTTACAGATTGCATTTGGGGAGATATCCAGCGATAAGCTTCCGCACCAAAAGGTCCTATTTCCTGAATATGCGCTTGAGTTTGGCTGATAGCATCCATCGCCCCTTGAGGCATTGGTCCTTGTCCGCCATAATTAAAATAAATCTTGTTCCCTAACGCTGGAAATTTTTGCCGATGGTGATGCAACATATCAATTTTAGATTTTGGATTTTAGATTTTGGATTTTGGATTTTGGATTTTGGATTTTGGATTTTGGATGGGAAATTGTAAGTATTCAGCTATCAGTAATCAGTAATCAGCTTTTACCTACAGTTAGACAGAGTTGTTTTAAAATGAGCAGAATGTTGTCAAATTTCACAACTGTTAATTAGAGAACGCTACAGGTTAGTATTGATGTTTTTTAGGCTCTTGCTGATGGAAACCGACGGATCAATGCTTACGGGAAATTTAAAAATAAAAACCCCTATTCAACTCCTATTTATTCATAATATTTTTCTCTACCGACTCCTGACTCCTGACTCCTGACTCCTGACTCCCAAAATATCCCAATTGTTGTTAACTTAAATGAATGATCATTAATGCTGAACTCCTACTCCAATATCAACGCTGTAAGCGACGGCCTTTTTTAGATACTCATGGTGACTATAGCCAGCGAGATATTGCCCATGAGTTGTTGGTAAAAGTGCAACAGGATAAAATTGCTCATCAGAAAAGTATAATTCATAACCTGTCATATCACAAACCTGTTTTTCCTCCAGGAAACTGGGAAGCAGGTGCAGCAGCCACTATAGAACTGATGCAGCAAGGTGTAGAGTATATACATCATTCTGTATTATTAGCCACTTATGAAGATGAATATACTTTACTGAGTCGTCCAGATTTACTTGTCAAACAGCCTGGAAAATCCAGTTTTGGAGACTGGGTTTATGTTCCTGTGGATATTCAACTAGGTAAACGTCCCAAACAAGAATATCAGGTTATAGCTGCTTTTCACGCAGAAATTTTGGGAGCATTACAGGAAGTAACACCGGCTGAAGCTTGGTTAATCTTGCGGAATAAAGATACAACTTATGTGGTAGACTTGGATAAATGGACACCACAAATGCTGGATATTTTGGCGGAGTATATTCAAGTGGTAGAGTCGCCAGAAGCACCAGAGGTATTTATTGCCCGTCAAAAATGCCATCTGTGTCACTGGTATAATCATTGTTATGCGATCGCTCAATCTCAGCAACATCTGTCACTGTTACCAGGTGTGACACCAATTCGCTACACTCAACTACAAGCATTATCTACTACTACTTTAGAAGCACTCGCTAACACCAATCCCAGCACTTTAGAAAATGTCACTGGTTTTGATACTCAAGTAGCATCTAAATTAATATTACAAGCAAAATCAACATTAGCAAAAACTCCTTTAATTTTACCCTTTGCTTTACCAGCAGAAAAACTCACATTTACCGCCCCCATCGAATTATATTTTGATATTGAAGCCCAACCGGATTTAAATTTAAATTATCTGTTGGGGGTTTTAGTAGTTGATAGAGAAAATAATACAGAAAAGTTTTATTCATTTTTAGCAGAAACACCAACTCAAGAAAACCTAATTTGGCAGCAATTTTTAGATTTAGTTGGCCAATATCCCCAAGCACCAATTTACCATTTTTGTAATTATGAAGTCGAGACAGTGAAAAAACTAGGGAAACTTTATTGTACACCTTATTCCTTAATTGAACCTCTAATGACTAGATTTGTAGATATTTATGAACAATTAACAGAAAGTGTTGCCTTACCAATAGAAAGTTATGCCCTCAAAGCGATCGCACGTTGGTTAGGATTTGAATGGCGTGATCAAGAAGCTAGTGGTGCTAAGTGCATTTATTGGTATGATCAATGGTTAGAAACAGGCGATCGCCATTTTCTGGAACTGATCCAACGGTACAACGAAGATGACTGTCGTGCTACCCGCAAAGTTAAAGATTGGCTAGTTAATTTTTTCCAAACCGAATATACTAGAAAATTAGCGTAATTTGCCAAGGAGTCAGGAGAATGGCTTCGCCACGCTTCGCGAACAAGGATTCAGGAGTTCAAGGAGTCAGGAGAAAAAATTAGCTCAAATTACAATTATTTTCATGAGAATTAATAATGAAAATTAATAATGAAAATTAATAATCCATGCAACTAATGAAAAAAATCAGAAAACCATTATTCATTATTTACTTGACGATTAGCATTATCATTAGCAGTATTATTGGTATATTCTTCAGTAATATTGCCTCAGCAACAGTTAAAATAACGGATATAGAATTTATTGGTGCAGCCACCTTACCCACAGGATACTCTTTCCAAAAAACCGAACTAGGAGGATTATCAGGAATTACTTATGATGCTAAAAATGATCTTTATTATGCAATTTCTGACGATAGAGGGCAAAAAGCACCTGCTCGATTTTATACCTTAAAAATTGACCTCAGCACAGGAAAATTAACCAAAGATGGAGTTATTCCCGTAGCTGTCACCACCTTATTAAATGAAAATAATCAAAAATTTCCTCCTAGTGAAACCGATACAGAAGGTATTGCTGTAACTAACAAAGCCACTGTATTCGTTGCTTCTGAAGGAGATGTGCAAAAATCAATCAATCCTTTTATTAAAGAATTTTCCCTTGCTTCTGGCCAAGCTATTACCACATTACCCATACCAGATAAATTTTTGTCAGTTCCAAAAAGTCAGCAGGGTATACGTAATAACTTAGCTTTTGAAAGCCTCACCATCTCAGAAAATAATCAATCATTATTTACAGCGACTGAAAACGCACTCATTCAGGATGGTGCAGCGGCAAAACCTGGCTTTGGAAGTCCTTGTCGCATTGTGCAATATAACCTAGCCACCAACCAACCGGAAAAAGAATTTCTGTATATCACAGAACCAGTTACACCGCTATTCAATTTTACAGGCAGATTTGACAGTGGATTACCAGATTTACTTTCTTTAGATAATCAAGGACATTTACTGAGTATAGAAAGAACTTTTACGGGTTTGGGATTTGCGGTTTCTTTGTTTCAGGTTTCCCTAGAAAATGCTGATGATATTCATGATATTAACAGCCTTTCAAACATTGACATCAACAAAATCAAACCTGTAGAGAAAAAACTACTCTTAGATTTACAGACTCTCGATGTAGCCTTAGACAACATAGAAGGCTTAACCCTTGGTCCAAAACTACCTGATGGACAAACTTCCTTAATTCTAGTCAGCGATAACAATTTTAACAAACTCCAAAGCACCCAGATCCTAGCCTTTAAACTCAAGCTAGAATCACCCTTAAATCGGTTATTGCGTCTGCTACGAATCTCTCTATAGAAACGATTCGGGAGTCACTTCTAATGATTCCCTCACAGAAAGACTTTTATGCCTACGGCACCCTACGCGAACAGCAACCCCTAATTAAGTATTTTTACGTCTATGGAAAAAATACGAAAATATGTTACATAGAAGAAGATAACTTTGATCAAGTCAATCAAAGTGATTGATATCAATTCACAAGATTGAGCAGCTATATCAATACTTATTTGTGAGGTTTAGGTTTCAGGGTAAGCTCATCAAGGAGTAAGCCTAAATGGCAAAGTTTATCCGATTATTCATAGAGATATTAAACCAGAAAATATATTCATCAATAATTATGGAAAAAAAACAGAAATAGTGAAAATTCTTGATTTTGGTATTGCCAAATTTTTTACCGAGAGTAGTGGGATGACAATGACTGAATCTTTTATAGGTAGTCTACCTTACTCCTCTCCAGAACATATGCAAGGTCAAAGAATTGTAGATATCCGTTCTGATATTTATAGTTTGGGTTTGATTATGTTTGAAATGCTTACTAGAAGACATCCATTTTATACAACAAGCCACTCTTTTAGCACTTGGTGTAGACTTCATTGTGTTCAAGCTAAAAGTCTTCTCACAATAGAATATGAAAAATTAAAAGTCGAGGTAAAAAAAAGATTAATACAAAAACGAAAAAATCCCAATTTTTTCTTTCAGCTTGGATGGCGAAAATATTTGATTTATTTAAATTATAATCAATCTATAGTCTAGCTGCTAACAGTGAAACGATTAAAAAAAACAGTTTAAAATTTAGAGGTTATTGCAGTGAACACAAACCCTCATGCGTCTCCAGAAAATCAGGAGTTGCTGGCCAACCGTTATCAACTTCAAAAGTTAATCGGTAAAGGAGGTATGGGTGAAGTTTTTTTAGCATCTGATGTTTTGCTTGGAGGTACACCAGTAGCTATAAAATTTTTAACCCAGACATTTACCGACCCCACAGTTCAAGCTAATTTTAATCGGGAAGCTCTCCTCAGTGCTGCCTTGAGTCAAAAAAGTATACATATTGTTAGGGCTTATGATTATGGTGTGAGTAAAAGTGGCAAGCCATTTTATGTAATGGAATATCTATCAGGCAAGATTTTGAAAGAATTAATTCCCGTACATCTGTCCATGTTTCTCAATCTTACCCGTCAGATTTGTGTCGGTTTGCAGTGCGCCCATAAAGGCGTTGCTATGGAAGGTAAAATTTATCCGTTAGTTCATAGAGATATTAAACCAGCTAATATAATTGTGATTCCTGATCCTATTTTGGGGCAGTTAGTAAAAATCTTAGATTTTGGGATTGCCAAATTTCTCAACACTACTACATCCAACAACACTAAGGGATTTCATGGAACTTTAGCTTACTGTTCTCCTGAACAATTAGATGCAGGAGACGTAGATAGTCGCGCCGATATTTATAGCTTAGGTGTGATGATGTTTGAGATGTTAACTGGGCAAAAACCTTGGCAACCAGAAACTAACTATTTTGGTGCTTGGTATAAGGTACATCACTTTGAAAAACCAAGGGCGATCGCTGAGGTAAATCCATATATTGAAATACCTCAACAGTTAAATGATTTAATTATGGCTTGTCTGGAAAAAAAACCAGAAAATAGACCTCAAAATATGGGTGAAATAATTCAAATATTAACCAATATAGAAAAGTCTAGCCCACAACCAACCACCACAAGTTTAGATCACAAATCCCATTCTGCCAGTTCCTTAGTTCCCGGAACTTCTGCAAAAATTAGTTATAGTTATAATAAACTGGTTTGGCCTGAAAATAAACCCATTCAAGAAATTGTTTTTCCGCAGTTGATTGATACTGGGAAAACTGTTGTTGCGGCTCTATACCTCATGCTACCCGAGCAAGAAATTAAAAATCGTGTCGATAACAAACGTTACAACCAGTTTGTCTTTATCACCTCCCCCCACCCGATGCTGCTGTGGATCACTGTTCTCTATCATCGCCAACTCGGTCCTAAGTGGTTGCCCTGCTATCTAGATATGCAAAATCCTCATAATACTCAGTTAGTATCAGCTTTGGCTGCGAATAATTCTTACTCTTTGATTCTCTTTACCCTTGAACCTCCCCATCACTGCGCTAATATTCTTAGCAGTAGTATTGCCACAGCACAGAAAGAAAAGTTAAAAGCTTGGGTTAAACAAAGTGAGCAATTACCTTCATCCTCTAAATCTCATACCAGCAAAAAATTGTTAAAGCAGCAGTACAAGCAAATCCAAACTCAAATATTGGCACATCTGGAAGCTAAAAGCCAGTCCACAGGTTAGGAGGTAGGGGAAGTAGCTCACAGGGGTAGGTTTTTAATATTATCTGTTAAGGCAGGACCTGGAAGACAAGGAGGGAACGTAGACAAGGAAGATTTTATACGCACAATGGTATTTTGACGGACTGTTATTGTTACCAAGAGAATCTGATTTTGTACGGTTTTCCTCCCTTGTCCACTGTCCTTCCAAGTCTTGCCCTGACGACAATGTAAAATACCTACCCTTGTGAGAGTAGGGGGAGCAGGGGAGGATAATAACCCAATCACCAATCACCAATCACTAATCACCAGTGACCAGTCACCTGTGAAAAAAAAATTTCAATTTTTTCTCCCAACTACTTGACAGCCAAAAAATAATAAGCAATAATAGTATAGTTGAGAAAAACACAAATACCTGCAAGGGACTGTAGTTCAATTGGTTAGAGCACCGCCCTGTCACGGCGGAAGTTGCGGGTTCGAGCCCCGTCAGTCCCGTTTTAAAACACTGAGATTAGATTCCTGGGAGAAAATGTTGAATATCTCTCAGGAACGCTGTTTTTAACAGACTGGGAAAATAACCCATATCGGTGGTTTACAACCACTCAGCACTTGTTAAATTAATAATGCTTTGTGAGAGAGAGAATTAACTGTGTCTGTAAGAGTTCGTATTGCTCCTAGTCCTACTGGTAATTTACATATTGGTACAGCGAGAACTGCTGTATTTAATTATTTATTTGCCCATCATCACGGTGGTAAGTTTATTTTACGCATTGAAGATACAGATTTAGAGCGATCGCGTGATGAATATACTGATAATATTCTCACTGGACTGCGTTGGTTAGGCTTAAACTGGGATGAAGGTCCTTTTTTTCAATCTCAGCGTTTACACATCTACCAAGCAGCAGTACAGAAATTATTAGATCAAGGTTTAGCTTATCGCTGCTATACTACATCAGAAGAATTAGACGCGCTGCGGGAAGCACAAAAAGCCAGAAACGAAGCACCCCGCTATGATAACCGTCATCGTAACTTGACCCCAGAACAACAAGCAGCTTTTGAAGGGGAAGGTCGTTCTTCTGTAATTCGCTTTAAAATTGACGATGATCGGGAAATTGTTTGGCATGACCTAGTACGGGGTAAAATGTCCTGGCGTGGTAGTGACTTGGGTGGTGATATGGTCATTGCTCGCGCTTCTGCTGAAGGTATTGGTCAACCACTATATAATTTTGTGGTAGTGGTGGATGACATTGATATGCAAATTAGTCATGTCATTCGTGGTGAAGACCATATCGCTAACACAGCGAAACAGATTTTGTTGTATGAAGCTATGGGTGCAAAAATCCCTGAATTTGCCCATACACCCTTAATTTTGAATCAAGAAGGACGAAAATTATCTAAACGGGACGGAGTAACTTCAATTTCTGACTTTCAGAAAATGGGTTTTACTGCGGAAGGTTTAGTTAATTATATGACATTGCTGGGATGGTCTGCCCCAGATTCTACGCAGGAAATATTCACGTTAGATGACGCTGCTAAAGAATTTACCTTTGAACGGGTAAATAAAGCAGGTGCTAAATTTGACTGGGATAAACTAGATTGGATTAATAGTCAATATATCCATAATATGCCAGTTGATAAACTCATAGATTTGCTCATACCTTTTTGGGAGGAAGCAGGATATACATTTACTGATGGTAGGGAGCGTCCTTGGTTAGAGCAGTTGGTAAGTTTAATTGCTGCTAGTTTAACGCGGTTAGTGGATGCTGTTTCCATGACCAAAGTCTTTTTTAGTGATGGGGTAGAGTTCAGTGAAGAAGGTAGTCAACAACTGCAACAAGAAGGGGTGAAACCTGTACTGCAATCAATTTTGACAACTTTGGAAAGTCAACCAGAATTTTCCGCAGATACCGCCCAAAGCATCATTAAACAAGTGGTAAAAGAGCAAGGTGTCAAAAAAGGTTTAGTAATGCGATCGCTCCGAGCAGCTTTAACCGGAGATGTACATGGACCAGACCTAATTCAATCATGGTTATTGTTAAATCAGATTGGTTTAGATAAATCCCGTTTAAATCAAGCAATAGCTGGGTGATAGGTGACTGGTGACTGGGGACTGGTGACTGGGGACTGGGAAGAAAGCAGGGGAGGCAGGGGGAGAATATTAACTCTTGCCTCTTGCCTTTTGCCTTCTGTTCCCTGTTCCCTTATTAATGCAAACATTGGGAACTTAAAATACAAAATTTGTGTCTTTAAAATTACTTAAATATCAATATAATTACAATGGCTAAAAAACCGTTCAGTATAGCAATCAGATTATCTTTAATCATAGCTACGTTCGGCATTACAGCAATAATTCATACTATTGTTAATGCTGATGTCAATGCTCAGGAAATACCAATTTTTGGTGATATAACCATTGGCCAAAAATTTTCGCCTGATCCTTTAAAAGTCAGAGGAATGAGTGGTGGTTCAATTCCAGCCAGCAAAGTAAATGGCACAAGTGAAACGCCGACAGGTCCTTGTAGTGGGTTTGTAGATGAAGCCCCCGACCATATTTTAAAACTAACTAGTAAGTTTGACTACCTAAAATTACAAGTAGAAAGTCCAGCAGACACAACTATCATGATTAAAGGACCTGGTGGAATTTGGTGTAATGATGATTTTGATGGTAAAAATCCTGGTATTGTCGGTGAATGGTTGCAGGGGACTTACCAAGTATGGGCAGGTTCTTACGAGAAGGGTAAATATTTTCCTTATACTTTAAAAATTACGGAAGTTAAATAGAGAATTATTTAAGGCGGGAGTCAGGAGTCAAAAGTTATTTATTTTGGATTCAGCAAGCCCTACATACTACTATTGAATAAGTTGCTGGGCGTTGAAGTTTTTTCTTCGCGCCTTTCTACTTATGCCTTTATTTCAATGGTTTATAATTATCCGTGTATTTTATTTTCCGTTAAAAAGGCATTGTTGTTATGACTCAAGACACTCCACCTTTATACCCAGGAAATAATTCACGCCAAGAATTACAAAAACTCGTGCAAGCACAACTGGAAAGACTACTCTCTCAAGAAAACTATGAGGGAGTAAAAGCTTTATTAGTTCCTGTGCAACCGGTAGATATAGCAGAAGTTATTGGTAATTTACCAGAACCGATGCAAGCGATCGCTTTTCGTTTACTTGGTAAAGAAGAAGCTATTGAAGTATTTGAATATCTTGATTCCAATATACAACAGGCGCTAATTGCAGACTTTAAGCGTCAAGATGTGTTAGATATTGTGGATCGGATGTCACCCGATGATAGGGCGCGGTTATTTGACGAACTACCTGCAAAAATCGTCCGCCAATTATTACAACAATTAACACCTTCTGAACGAGATTCTACTGCCTTACTTTTAGGTTATAAACCTAACACCGCAGGGCGGATCATGACTCCAGAATATCTGTCATTAAAACAAAATATGACAGTTACTCAAGCTTTAGAAAGGATTCGCAGTTTAGCGGAGGTAAGTGAACTAATTTACTATATTTATGTCACTGATGATGAGCGTCGGTTAACAGGAACTCTCTCTTTAAGAAATTTGATTGTCGCTCAACCAGAAGTTATCCTTAGCGATATCATGATCAAAGATGTAGTATTTGTAAATACTGACACAGATCAAGAAGAAGTTGCTCGTACTATTCAGCGTTATGACTTTGTAGCTGTACCTGTAGTTGATACGGAACAAAGATTATTAGGTATTGTTACTGTTGATGATGTTCTCGACATTTTAGAACAAGAAACCACAGAAGATATCTATCCCACATTCCGCACCCTCAACTGTCACAAGGTAAAAAAGCCATTAAAGTAGTACATAATAACTAAAGATAATTCAAAGATTAAGAGACTTAATGAGAAGAAATAGCATTAAGAGGGAGATGGTGTGAGAAAGTGAAGCTTGGTAACAAAAACAAACGAAAAAAATGAATTAATTGATAACCAAATAAGAAATAATGGATAACAACAGAATAGTAGAGGAAACTGTTGTGAAATTAAAACCTCAAGAAATAGAAATTCAGAACATAGACCATTTAGGGATAGTAGCAGGAATAATAGA
>NZ_JADEXH010000118.1:0-1010 GCF_015207205.1 Sphaerospermopsis sp. LEGE 08334
CGATTAGCAATTGGTGAGCCTACTACCACATCTGTTTGTCCACTGTAGCGAGACAGCAACACCACAAAACCTGCCAGCAGTGTCATAAACAGTGTGGTTCCCGTCTCTTGAGAAAGCTGTTTGAGTTGCTGTGTTAGCTGTATATCTAGTTTTAGTCGTTCTATACCACCACGGAAACTTTGTATAGCCGGACGGGGACGGTCTGTGGGTAATTCTAATAAGGGTGGCGCACCTGTTAACTTTTGCTTCCAGTAGTTCAACTGACGCTCTAAGACTTCATTTGTCAGCCATTGACGCTGCCATACCGCAAAGTCGGCATATTGTATGGGTAACTCTGGTAATGTCACAGGAGTAGCTGCTGTCATGCCTACGGGGAGCGCAGCTATCCCGCCATAATAAGCTGACAATTCACTAATCAACACACCCATTGACCAACCATCAGCAGCAATATGGTGAACCGCAAAAGCTAAAACATATTCCTGAGCAGCAACTTGCCACAGCTTGACTCGTAGTACAGAATCATTAGCTAAATCGAATGGTTTACTGATTTCTGCTTTTGCTAGTTTTATAACTTCTTGAATCGGACTTGCTACATTCTCAAGGTTAGCTATTGGTAAATTAAAAGATGTATAATTATCTATTATTTGCACTGGTTTATCATCTTTGATGCCAAACCGAGTTCGCAAAGTTTCATGGCGTTTAATAATCTCTGCAAAGGCTTGCTCTAAAGCCAACACATTCAAATTCCCCCGCAGTCGCACTGTGAATCCCATGGTGTAAGCACTAGTTTCACCTGCTAAATGATGAACAAACCATAGTCTTTCCTGCGCCCAGGATAAAGGTATACTTGATCCTTTAGCAATAGGTACTATTGATGGTAATCCTAATCCTGTGCTGCTTTGTAAATGGTTTAAGATTACTTCACTTAACTCGGCAATTGTTGGATGTTCAAAAATGTAGCGTACTAACAATGAAATACCGAATGCTGATTGCACGCGAGAAATTACTTG
>NZ_JADEXH010000119.1:0-1002 GCF_015207205.1 Sphaerospermopsis sp. LEGE 08334
ATCGGCTGGTTCGGTGTATTAATGATCCCCACCTTGTTAGCAGCTACCACTTGCTTCATCATCGCATTTATCGCTGCTCCTCCCGTTGACATCGACGGCATCCGTGAACCCGTTGCAGGTTCTTTAATCTACGGAAACAACATCATCTCTGGTGCAGTTGTTCCTTCCTCTAACGCTATCGGTTTACACTTCTACCCCATTTGGGAAGCTGCTTCCTTAGATGAGTGGTTGTATAACGGTGGTCCTTACCAATTGGTAATTTTCCACTTCTTGATCGGTGTAGCTTGCTACTTAGGTCGTGAATGGGAACTTTCTTACCGCTTGGGTATGCGTCCTTGGATCTGCGTAGCTTTCTCTGCACCTTTGGCAGCAGCAACCGCAGTATTCTTGATCTACCCCATCGGTCAAGGTTCATTCTCCGACGGTATGCCTTTGGGTATCTCCGGTACATTCAACTTCATGATCGTGTTCCAAGCAGAACACAACATCTTGATGCACCCCTTCCATATGTTAGGTGTGGCTGGTGTATTCGGTGGCTCACTGTTTTCAGCAATGCACGGTTCTTTGGTAACATCTTCCTTGGTTCGTGAAACAACCGAAACCGAATCTCAAAACTACGGTTACAAATTCGGTCAAGAAGAAGAAACCTACAACATCGTTGCAGCACACGGTTACTTCGGTCGTTTGATTTTCCAATACGCTTCATTCAACAACAGCCGTTCTTTACACTTCTTCTTGGCTGCATGGCCAGTAGTTGGTATCTGGTTCACAGCGTTGGGTGTAAGCACAATGGCGTTCAACCTCAACGGTTTCAACTTCAACCAATCCATCATTGATTCTCAAGGTCGTGTAATCGGTACTTGGGCAGATGTAATCAACCGCGCTAACTTAGGTATGGAAGTAATGCACGAGCGTAACGCTCACAACTTCCCCTTAGACTTAGCTGCTGGTGAAGTTGCTCCCGTTGCTTTGACTGCTCCTGCAATCAACGGTTAATTTGAA
>NZ_JADEXH010000018.1:0-102213 GCF_015207205.1 Sphaerospermopsis sp. LEGE 08334
GAGCAGGGGGAGGTGGGGAGATGGGGAGATTAATAAACCAATGCCCAATGCCCCATGCCCAATGCCCAATGCCCCATGCCCAATAACTAATAACTAATAACTAATAACTAATAACTAATGACTAATAACTATTTATTAGAAGTTGAAAATGTCCATGCTGGATATATTAAAGATGTCGATATATTGCAAGGTATTAATTTTCGAGTTGAACGAGGAGAATTAGTAACTGTAATTGGTCCTAATGGTGCGGGTAAATCTACCTTAGCAAAAACAATTTTTGGATTGTTGACACCCCACACAGGTACGATTACCTTTAAAGGGGAAAAAATTAATGGTTTAAAATCCGATCAAATTGTGAAAAAGGGAATGTGTTATGTTCCGCAAATTGCTAACGTTTTTCCATCATTAACAATAGAAGAAAACTTAGAAATGGGGGCTTTTGTGCGGAATATTCCCCTGAAACCATTGAAAGATAATATATTTGCAATGTTTCCGAGATTGAGCGATCGCCGTCGTCAACGTGCAGGAACTTTATCAGGTGGAGAAAGACAAATGTTAGCGATGGGTAAAGCTTTGATGTTAGAACCTAGTTTATTATTATTAGATGAACCTTCTGCGGCTTTATCTCCTATTTTGGTAACACAAGTATTTGAACAGATTAAACAAATTAATCAAGCGGGAACTGCGATAGTTTTAGTAGAACAAAATGCGAGAAAAGCGTTAGAAATGGCTGATACAGGATATGTGTTAGAATCTGGACGTGATGCAATGTCTGGACCTGGGAGAGAATTATTGAATGATCCAAAAGTAGGAGAATTATATTTAGGTGCGGGAGGACATTAAAAGCAAGGAGTCAGGAGTCAGGAGTCAGAATTTATTATCAATGTGTAACATGAGGTATTTAAGCAAAAGATTAAATAACCCTTAAACCGTGTAATTAGGTACTCTACCATCATTATTAAATCTGATATCTTCTTGAAAACCATGCAGAAGTTTTCAGGGATACTTATGAGTAGAATTAACGGTTTTGTAGGTCGTCGTCACTTCTTAAAAATCGCAGGTTTAACTACATTAAGTATTGGTAGTCTGACTGCTTGTAATGAAATAATTACTAACCGTTCAGAGATAATTATTCCTGAAACTAATCCTAATCCTAACCCAGTTAGTGCCAATGAAGCTCAACGCAGATTAGTAGAAGGAAATAGAAGATTTATCAATCAAAGTCGTCGATATCCGAACCAATCAAAAAGACGCTTACAATCAGTTTCTAAAACCCAATATCCCTATGCAGCAATATTAGGATGTGCAGATTCTCGTGTACCACCAGAATTAACTTTTGATCAAGGATTAGGTGATTTATTTGTTGTGCGAGTTGCTGGAAATATCGCTAGTGATGAAGCTATTGGTAGTTTAGAATATTCTACCACTGCTTTAGGTACAGAACTAATTGTAGTTTTGGGTCATGAAAGATGTGGTGCGGTGAAAGCAGCTATCAAAAATCAACCAGTTCCTGGAAAAGTTGGTTCTATTGTTGATGAAATTAGACCAGCTTTACCTCAAATTCAACAAAGAACAAATGATATTAATGATAGTAATTATGAACAGAATGCTATCATTAATAATATTCAATACCAAGTTGAAAGATTGCAGAATAATTCAGCAGTGTTAGCTAAATTAATTCGCGCAGGTAGATTAAACGTTGTCGGTGCTTTTTACGATCTTGACACTGGTAAAGTCAATTTTATTTAAGTATTCAGCTTACTGGGGAATAGCGGAAGGATAAACATCAGTAGCTACTAAAACAGGTTTATCACGATATTCCGCTTCTAGCTTTCTTTGTAAATCTAAATCCCAGGTAATATCATAATCTCTTTCTAAGTCTGCCACTACAAATGGACGCAAAACACCTGTTACAGCTACCTTTTCTCCTTCTCTGACTACGGGTTCAGATTTGGTGTGTAATACTAATAAATCTTGTGTTCCTAATAGTTTATCCTCATTTAAAGTAAATGCAACTGGACTGTCTATATTTTCAACTTCACCTGTTACTGCTAATGTTTTACCATAGTAAACATTAGGGTTAGTTGTGAGTTCTCCTGGTGTGGGTGATAGTGCTAAAGATTGGGCAATAATTACAGGTTGATTTTCATATTCTTGATATAAGTCTGGCTGCAAATTTAATTTGTAATCTTGATTAATTTTGTCCAAATTAAATCTTTCTACCTGTCCTGTAACTTGAATTTCTGTATCTGTTGTTTCCGGTAGCTGAAAAGGTTCTTCAGTGGAATTAATCACTAAAAGGTTTTGTGTACCAAACATCTTTTCATCTATGACTGTAAAAGCGGAAGGGCTAATTTTTCTAATAGGTTGACTTCTAATTGTGACAGTTTTACCAATTAGTTGATCTGTTTGATCTGTAACTGTTTCAGTGACAACATTTCCTGGTGGTACAGGTTCAAATGCTTCTCTTCTGTCGTCAACTTCACAACCTGGGAGCATGAATGCCATTACAGATAAACTAATAATTACTGGAAATTTACCCAGTTTATGAGTTAATTTAAAATTATTTTTTTCAACCTTGTTTAACATTAAATTACCCTCATTTTTGTTGATAGTTTTGATTCATTTACACATAAGAATCCGAGCAAGTAATACAGCAGTTTCGAGGTAAATGAGGTACAAAGCTAACAGGCAGTATGCCTGTTCCACAAGGGTTTTATGATTTGAGTTTGTACCTCACTGGTATGAAATATGCTGTAACTACAAGTAATAGCTAAAAGTGATGTTATGTACAGGAAAATATAAATGAATAAATGAATTGATATTTATAACACCAGTTTATAAACTATATATTTTATTGTATTTTCTTGACTTCTATCTTTTGAGTAGTTTATTTGCTATAACTTGCGAAAGATGAAAATTTCTGGGAGATAGTATTGATCATATTTGCAAAGTATGGGATTAATAAATAAATTTACGTTTGATCACAATATCTATATTTATGAATATTCTCAAGATTCTCCCTGAACACCTGCAAATTATCAACATTCATGCTGAAAAAACCTACCCTGATGAATGTTGTGGGTTAATACTGGGTTATATTAGTAACGGGGTGAAAACAGTTGTAGAAGTGATACCTACAGAAAATGTATGGAATAGGGAAAGGGGTAATTTTTCAGAAAACCAGGAAGAATATAGTACCAGAAGAAGATATGCGATCGCTCCTTTTTTCATGTTACAAATACAAAAGGAAGCAAGAAACCGTAATTTAAATATTATTGGTATTTTTCATTCCCATCCTGATTATCCTGCTATTCCTTCAGAGTGGGATAGAATCTATGCTTGGGCAGAATATTCTTATATTATTGTATCAGTTGTTCAAGGTAAAGCGGGTGAATTAAATAGTTTTTGTTTGGATGATAGTCATCAGTTTAAAAGGGAAATTATAGAAGTTTTATCAATTGATAATTGATGATAGATAATTGATAATTTACAACTTACAAGGTGAAATCAGAGGTATCATTCTGCGAAAAGAAACCCTAGTATATTCTGTCGGTGTATTTGGTAAATGTCCTCTAGGTGCATTAATATTGAAGGTAAGGTCTGAGTAACGCACTGGCATTTTTATAACGTTGACTAAAATGATCACGTACCATATTATTTAAAACTTCTGCAAATCTATCACTAACTTGGGCATAATTTCGCCAAATAATTTCCCCAGTAGTCGAATCTTCCTCAAGCTGTGCAGGTAATAAACCCGTTACCGCTTGAATGCCAATTATTCCTACAGCATAAATATCACTAGCAAATTTCGGTCTACCATTTGCCTGTTCAGAAGGCATATATCCAGGTGTACCAATACCTACAGTTAAGCTAGTTTGCCCTTGAGAATTAACTGTAAAAGCCGCTATTTCTTTAACTGCTCCAAAATCAATCAAAACAATTTTACCATCATCATGACGACGCATTATATTTGATGGTTTAATATCTCGATGAATAATATTTTGTTGATGAACAAATGATAAAACTTCTAGGATTTCTTGTATTAGTTTAATTGCTTTCTCTTCACTTAACTTTTTACCAACAACAATCTCTTGATTCAGATCATGTCCATCTACAAATTCTTGTACCAGAAAAAATTCCCCCTTGTCTTCAAAATAAGCATAAAGGCCAGGAATTTGATCATTTTTACCTAAATCTTGTAATATCTTGGCTTCATTTTCAAATAATCTTTGAGAAATTGCCAATACACCCGGATCAGGATTGCTTTTTAAGTGCTTAACAACACATTTAGGATTACCTGGTAATGCAGTATCTTCAGCTAAGTGAGTATCTCCAAACCCACCTGTACCGATTTGCTTAATAATCTTATACCTGCTTAACAGTATAGTCATCGGTTTATTAAATAAGAGATTTTACAAGATATTTTACGAGATAATTGTCTGATAGCGAGCCATATTAGGATATCCAAGATTTTAGGATGTAAAAAACGCAAATAGCGACTTTATCACCAATTATTCAGAAATTTAACTGAGATTCATGAACAGGACTTACGCAAAATAGAACAAAAGTAGGGGTAATTCATGAATTACCCCTACGCAAGAATTAGGTTTATAGTACAATCTTGCGTAACTCCTAATGAAATAACGAACCACTCCAGGCACAGAGAACACAGAGAGAATACAATATTTGGAGACTTATCAACACTCTTTTACTCTTTGCGTCTTTGCGTCTTTGCGTGAGCTAAAATCATTCAATCTCAAAAAAGTGCAATCGCCCCTTCCCACACCCCAACGTGATATAATTCCCCCAGCCAAAAAAATAGAACCTATAAACTGAACCAACTTTGAGTTAGTATTAATACTCTGAGATTCTGCATTTTCTTACTATGCTAAATCCTAATCTGGATGACATCCAGTTAACTAAAGACGACTACGAACGCTACTCCCGTCATTTAATCTTGCCCGAAGTCGGGTTAGAAGGACAAAAACGCCTCAAAGCTGCCAGTGTATTATGTATAGGTACTGGTGGACTCGGTTCACCATTGCTGTTATACTTAGCAGCCGCAGGTATTGGCCGCATCGGTATTGTTGACTTTGATGTGGTTGATTTTTCCAACTTGCAACGTCAAGTTATTCACGGTACATCCTGGGTAGGTAAACCGAAAATTGAATCCGCAAAAGACCGCATTCACGAAATTAACCCCTATTGTCAGGTTGACTTATACGAAACTCGTCTCAGTGCGGAAAACGCTTTAGATATCATTCGTCCTTATGATGTCGTCGTTGATGGAACTGACAACTTCCCCACACGCTATCTAGTTAACGACGCTTGCGTATTATTAAACAAACCTAACGTTTACGGTTCAATCTTCCGTTTTGAAGGACAAGCAACCGTCTTTAACTACGAAGGTGGTCCTAACTATCGTGATTTATATCCCGAACCACCACCACCAGGAATGGTTCCTTCCTGTGCAGAAGGTGGTGTGTTAGGAATTTTACCGGGAATCATTGGCGTGATCCAAGCGACGGAAACGGTAAAAATTATTATTGGTAAAGGTACTACTCTCAGTGGGCGGTTAATGTTGTACAACGCCTTAGATATGAAATTCCGAGAGTTGAAATTGCGTCCTAACCCCATCCGTCCGGTAATTGAAAAACTGATTGACTACGAAGAATTTTGTGGTATTCCCCAAGCAAAAGCAGCAGAAGCG
Organism: Sphaerospermopsis sp. LEGE 08334; assembly: GCF_015207205.1. Lineage (NCBI taxonomy): Bacteria > Bacillati > Cyanobacteriota > Cyanophyceae > Nostocales > Aphanizomenonaceae > Sphaerospermopsis > Sphaerospermopsis sp. LEGE 08334. The sequence continues at coordinate 5,714 of NZ_JADEXH010000018.1, forward strand.
AAGCAACAAATGGACATTCAAGAAATGACCGTTACGGAATTAAAAGCATTAATTGATAATGGGACGCAGGATTTTGTCCTGTTGGATGTACGTAATCCCCACGAGTATGAAATTGCGAAAATTCCTGGTTCTGTGTTGGTACCATTACCAGATATTGAAAATGGTGATGGTGTTACTCAGGTAAAAGAATTACTTAACGGACACCGTTTAATTGCCCATTGTAAAATGGGTGGACGTTCTGCCAAAGCTCTGGCTATTCTCAAAGAAGCGGGTATAGTGGGAACTAACGTTAAAGGTGGAATTAATGCTTGGAGTTTGGAAGTAGATCCTTCTGTGCCACAGTATTAAGTTATAGGGAACAGGGAACAGGGAACAGGGAACAGAAGGCAAAAGGCAAAAGGTAAGAGGCACAATTAAAGAAATTTAACCGCCTAACTCCTGAAACTCCTCTAACTTCTAACTTCTAACTACTGTCACCTGTCACCTGTCACCTAATCAAAAACTTTTTCCCACACCTTACCAATTGCACTTTTTCCGATTAAAATAGTATATCTGTTCTAATCAAGAACCCAACGCAACTTTGTTAAATCCTATATTTAGAGGCTCTAATGGCAACCAACACAGCGGATACTGGCAAGCAAAAAGCACTGAATATGGTACTAAACCAGATTGAGCGCAGCTTTGGCAAAGGGGCGATTATGCGTTTGGGTGATGCTACCCGGATGCGTGTAGAAACAATTTCCACAGGGGCGCTCACACTGGATTTAGCTTTGGGTGGTGGTTTACCCAAAGGAAGGGTAATTGAGATTTATGGACCGGAAAGTTCTGGTAAAACTACAGTAGCCCTTCATGCGATCGCAGAAATACAAAAAAATGGCGGCATAGCTGCTTTCGTAGATGCAGAACACGCATTAGATCCCACCTATGCGGCTGCACTAGGTGTAGATATTGAAAATTTACTGGTTTCCCAACCGGATACTGGTGAAGCAGGTTTAGAAATCGTTGATCAGTTAGTACGTTCTGCCGCAGTTGATATAGTTGTCATTGACTCCGTAGCCGCCCTAGTACCCCGTGCGGAAATCGAAGGTGATATGGGTGATGCTCACGTAGGTTTACAAGCACGATTGATGAGCCAAGCCTTACGGAAAATTACAGGTAATATTGGTAAATCTGGTTGCACAGTTATATTTATTAACCAATTACGGCAAAAAATCGGTGTCACCTACGGTAGTCCAGAAACCACAACGGGCGGTAATGCGTTGAAATTTTATGCTTCCGTGCGTCTAGATATTCGCAGAATTCAAACTTTGAAAAAAGGTTCTGATGAATTTGGTAATAGAGTAAAAGTGAAAGTTGCCAAAAATAAAGTTGCACCACCCTTTAGAATTGCCGAATTTGACATTATCTTTGGTAAAGGAGTTTCTACCCTTGGTTGTTTAGTGGACTTAGCAGAAGAAACCGGCATTTTACTGCGTAAAGGTGCGTGGTACAGTTACAACGGTGATAACATTTCCCAAGGTCGAGATAACGCCATTAAATACCTAGAAGAAAAACCAGATTTTGCAGAAAAAATTAAAGAGCAAGTGCGGGAAAAACTAGATAAAGGTGCGGTTGTTTCTGCTAACTCTGTCTCGAAAACAAATGAAGATGAAGAAGAAGAGGATATGGAATTAGACGAAGAATAAAACCCTATTTTCTTCTCGTTCTTCTCGTTCCCAGTCTCAGACTGGGAATACTATCAACAATTGACAATTAACAATTAACAATTGAAAATTACCTCTCCTCCCTGGAAAGGAGAGGTTTTAAACCTGAAATGAAACAATGGTCAATTATCAATTATCAATTGATAAGACAGAATATGGGAACGAGAAAACGAGAAAACTCTTGCTAAAATTCTACAGTTTCAAATTCAAAAATAGAAATCAGACGATTATCAACATAAACTTCTATTCTGTGTTTACCCAGAGGATCACCAGGAGCTATTTTCCAGTAATTTTCAATCACACCATTTTTAACTGTTTGCGTCCGCGTTGTGATGGCTGTACTACCATCCGCAGATAGGGAAAAATTCTCATCTTTCTCCGGTGTAGCCCAAGTTTCTGGGGCTTTTGGTAAACTTAAAACTTCCCGCCATTTGACTTTACCCTGGTAATTTTGTAGTGTCATTCTCCAACCATAAGCATCACCTTTTTTTAAAGGTACTTTGGTGGTGGGAAAAAAATTAGCTTTACCTTGGGAGTCTACTATTCTCACTCCAAATTCAGATTTACTAACATTAATCTGTTTACCATTAACTAATTGAGAAACTTCTGGGGGTGCTTCCGCTAAAACTGTATTCCTATTTTGCAAATTTGTAGCTAAAAAGGCAACCATCAACCACAGAGAAGTTAGCAAAAACCTAAAAAACGAAATTCTCATAAGCATTTTTGGCAGATATTATATTAGTCATTAATTCTATTATTTTTAGCCCTAGTCCGGTTGAAGATGTGAAAATTATGGGACTGTAAATTGTTCGTAAATTGTTCACATTCACAGTTGCAGGACTTATGCAAAATAGAAAGAAAGTAGGGGTAATTCATGAATTACCCCCAACCAAGAATCAGGTTGTTAGTACAATATTTTTAGTACAATATTGCGTAAGTCCTAACTTGTGTAAGTTGAATATTCAATCCCTGCAACCTACTGATATACTGTAAGTATATCTACGGTAAGACTTTCTAAGTGGACAGTAGAATCAGCTAAATTATATTAAGTCAGTTATTCCTCATTTATCACGAAGCGCAAATAGCTTACAATTAGTCATAATCAAGTATCAAGATTAAAGCAAAAGGCAATCTGAGTTGTTATCCTTATTTTTAATCCATCTACCAAATCTATCTATATGAATACAATTTTGATCATTGAAGATGAGCCTCAAATACGAGAAAATATCCAGCTAATTCTTGACATCCAGGGGTTTGCTACCATCACCGCAGAAGATGGATTGCAAGGATTACAAATGGCGGAGCAACATCAACCGGATATGATTATTTACGATTGGATGATACCCAATTTAGATGGATATGAACTAATCCAAAGATTGCGTCAAAAGCCAGCTACAGCGAAAATTCCGTTCATTTTTTCACCGCTAAAGGACCTGCGTCAAGGTATGGGGATGGGTGCAGACGATTATTTAACTAAGCCATTTGAGTTCCAATAATTATTTATTGACCAATATCAGGGAAACAAAAAAATGAAAAACATTTTAATTATTGAAGATGAAGTTGAAATCAGAAACAATATCCAAGAAATTTTAGAACTCTCAGATTTTGATACACTAATTGCAGAAAATGGCTTACAGGGTGTGCAATTGGCTAAAGATAAACATCCTGATTTGATTATTTGTGATTTGATGATGCCCGAGTTAGATGGCTATAGTGTCTTAACTCAACTTCGTCAGGATTTTTCTACTGCAACCATTCCTTTAATTTTCTTAACTGCTAGAGCGGATAAATCAGATTTACGTCGAGGGATGGAACTTGGTGCAGATGATTACCTAACTAAGCCTTTTCATCCAGATGAATTACTACAAGCAATTAATACTCGATTGGATAAACAAGCAATAGTAGATGAACGAACTCAAAAAAAATTAAATGATTTAAGCATTTCTATCAGTCATTCACTTCCCCATGAAATCAATACTCCTCTGAATCATATTTTAGGATTATCAAATTTATTGATGCTTGAGGAAAGCCTTTCCCATGAAAATCTGGAAATTTTAGGATCCATTCATCAAGCTGCTCTGAGGTTACATAGACTAACTATTAACTTCCTGATGTATGCAGACTTGGAATTAATAGCATCTGATCCAGAAAAAGTGGAACGGCTTCGTAATAATGGAGTCAAAAGTTTTGTCAAATCAACTATGGAAAATGTAGCTTTACAAATTGCTGAAAAAGCACATAGAACAGCAGATTTGAGTATAGAAATATCTGATGCAATAGTCAAAGTTTCTCCTGTCAGACTCAGTAAAATTGCTGAGGAAATAATTGATAATGCTTTGAAATTTTCTCTACCTAATACACCAGTAAAAATTATCGGGTATAGCAGTAATAATTCCTATCATTTATATGTGATTGACCACGGAAGAGGAATGACCAAAGAGCAAATTTCTAGAGTTGGGGCTTATGTCCAGTTTGAACGTAAAATGTACGAACAACAAGGTTCTGGACTGGGATTATCAATTGCTAAGATGTTAGTGGAACTGCATGGAGGAAAGTTTTTAATTGAGAGTATACCAGGAGCAGAAACTATTATTAAAATTATGCTTCCCCAGTGATAATACCATTATGATCAATTGATAATGGATAATTGACAATCTTTATAGTAATTACGCCAGATTGGACTACAAACATGATTTTTACGTAGGGGTAATTCATGAATTACCCCTAATTTCGTTATTTTTTGTGTAAGTCCTGCTTTACATAGTTTGGTTTTTTTGTGCCTACCTACTTACCAATTATCAATTACCAATTACCAGCCTCAACAGATATGTTAATTGTTTAACTAGACGTGATATTAATTATCCTTTGAAAAAAGGAAGACTAACTGTAAATGTTGTTCCTTCTCCCGCACGACTTTCTACGTTAATTTTCCCTTGGTGCAGATCCACACATTTTTTGACTATGGCCAGCCCTAAACCAGTTCCCGCAATTGTACCAACGTTAGATGCTCGGTTAAAAGGTTCAAATAAATTAGCTTGATCTGCTTCAGGAATACCAATGCCGCGATCGCTAATTTTAAATAATATTTGATTATTGTTTTTAGTCAAACTAAAATTAACCAAATTGTGAGACGGAGAATACTTAATAGCATTAGTTAGGAGATTGGTGAGAATTTGCCGTAAAATTTTTTCATCAAACTGAATAATCAGATAATTTTCCATAATTTCCTCGCCTAAATCTACATAGAAATTAATTGTATGTTGGTTACTCGTAGTTTCGATTTCTTCTTTGAGATGACGACAGAAAGCGATAATATCTGATGTTTCTAAATGTAATTCTATTTTTTCGGCTTCGGCGCGGTTAATCATCAGTACATCATCCAGCATTTGGGTTATATGCTTAATGGTGTTTTGGATGGTTTGGAGATGTTGCTCTTTTCTTTCTGCACTCAGGCGATCGCTAAATTTTTGCAAAATACCCGATGATGAAGAAATAATGGCTAAAGGTGTACGAAACTCGTGGGATGCCATTGTAATAAACCGAGATTTCAATTGGCTTAATTCTTTTTCTTTTTCTAGTGCTGCTTGTAATTTTGCTGTTCGTTCTGCCACTCTCTGTTCTAAGTCCTCATTACGTTGTGTCAGTTGTCTGAGTTCCTGGTTTTGCCGTTCTAAAGATGTAATTAAACTCTGTAAATGTAAATGGGTACGTACACGGGCTAGTAATTCTTCTTTTTGAAAGGGCTTGGTAATATAATCAACAGCACCTAGACTTAAACCTTTCACCTTATCCATAGTATCAGCCAGAGCAGTCATAAAAATTATCGGGATCGACTGCGTGCGAGGATCGGCTTGAAGTTGCTCACAAATTTCAAATCCGCTAATATCAGGCAACATAATATCTAGCAGAATTAAATTAGGCATAATATCATTAACTTTCTGTATCACATTTAGTCCATTTGCTTCCATTTTGACGTTATATCCTGCGGCACTCAAGGTATAATCCATAAGTTTTAAATTAATAGGATTGTCGTCAACTACTAAAATAGTGCTATGGTTAGTTAAAATTTTCACAGTTTCTTCCTTATGATTGGCGATTGGTGATTAATAATTGGTAGTTGGTTATTATTAATTGTTAATTAGTAATACAGCATATTGTAGGTAAATACAGCATATTTCATTGCTATGAGGTACAAATCATAATCATAAAACTTTTGTGGGGTGGGCATCTTGCCCGCCCATAGTGTACCTCATTACACCGGAAAGTGCTGTAAGATAAAAATTTTCATCACAGAGCCTTGCACTAAAAGGGTTTTACGGCTGACCGATAACTGCTGTTAGCTAAATGCTTACGTTAAGTATCACCTATTTATTTAGGGCTTGCTGATGGCTAACGCCAAGCGCAAACCACAGAAACCGAAAACGAAGATAAATCAAGAGTTTCAGTTCACAAAATAGCAAACCCTATTTAGGGACGACTTTTGATGTGACAATTCCCTTACAATTAGTAGCTTTATTGCCAGAAGTAGTCAAAAATACTTCTGAATAAGTCTATATTTAGGATACCTTTCAAGCTATGAGTTTAATTCTAGTCATTGAAGATGAAACTCAAATTTTGTTAAATCTCCAAGAGATTTTAGAACTAGCAGAATTCTCTGTCATTACTGCGGAAAATGGAAAAATCGGCTTAAAGTTAGCTAAAATCAAAAAACCTGATTTGATTATCTGTGACATTATGATGCCAGAGGTAGATGGCTATGAAGTGTTAACACAACTGCGACAAGATCCTAAATGTGCTGATATTCCCTTCATTTTTCTCACTGCTAAAGCCAACCGCAATGATTTACGTCAAGGTATGGGATTGGGGGCTGATGATTATATTTCCAAACCTTTTGAGATGTTTGAAATCTTAGAAGCAGTCAAAGCACGTTTAGAAAGACATTCACTATCCCATCAGGCGTATCTGCAAGAAAACCAAAAAACGGAAACACTACAGCAGGAAATCAAAAAAAATCGCACTGACTTGCAAAACTCTCAGCAACTGGCACAAATTCGAGGAAACTTGTTAGAGACAATCTCCCAGGACTTACGTAATCCGCTTTCTAGTATTAACATGGCAATTTATATGCTCAAACAAGCAAAAAATGAAAAAGAGCGGGAGAAATATCTGTTGATTTTAAAGGAAGCATACACCCAGGAACTCGATATATTAAATGAGGTAGATAGTTTGCGGGAATTATTGACTTCTGAAAATACAAAGTTGTTGCGAAATTACAAATTGCTGGGGGAGTGATACCGTTGAAATTTCAGGTTGAAAAGTATAGACCCCCGACTTCTTTAAGCAGTCGGGGATCTGGGTCTTAAATTTTTTAAGGTTGAGTTACTTACAAACAGTTAGTAAACACCCATACCCATTTCTATAATAAAGCGTTTTAGTGCCATAGATCAATAGATTCTTAACTCTGCACCTTTTACTGAGGTAGAACCATACGAACAATCGTTTGTTTACCAGGTAAGCTCTCAATTGAAAACTCTCCTCCGTGGATTTCCACCAATTTCTTAGCAATTGATAATCCTAAACCAGAACCTTGTTGTTCATACATTTTGCGTTCAAACTGTACATAAGCCCCAACCCTAGCAAGTTGCTCTTTGTTCATACCTCTACCGTTGTCAATTATATACAAATTAAAACCATGAAAACTGCTAGAACCTATAATTTTTACAGGTGTATTTGGTTGGGAAAATTTAAAAGCATTGTCAATTATTTCTTCAAGAATTTTTTTCAATTTCAATTCTGAGATATTGACCATTGCATCGGAGATTTCTATGGTTAAATCAGATGATCTACCTGCGTCTTGAGAGATTTTAAAAGCTACCTTTTCTAAAGTTGGACGCACAAAAGACTTGTCCACATTATTGCGAATAGCAGCAACTTTCTCAGGATTAGATGATAATAGTTCTAGATTGGCATACATGAGGGAATTAATCATCAGTCTATGCAGTCTTAGAGCAGCTTTATTAATTGATTCGAGCATTTCTAAACTGTCAGTAGTAGAAAGAATTCCTTGCTCTTGAATCAATAAATTGGACATTCCTATAATATGATTGAGAGGAGTATTGATTTCATGGGGTAGTGAGTTGCTAATAGAAGTGCGTAAATCATTCAACTTTTGCTGAGTTTCTTGTTCAAGCATTTCTTGTTTATGTAATCTAGCCGCAATGGATTGCAGTAATTCATCAGGTTGAAAAGGCTTAGTTAAGTAATCATCAGCACCAAGTTCCATCCCTCGACGTAAATCTGCTCTTTCCGCTTTAGCAGTCAAGAAAATTAAAGGAATTGTAGCAGTAGAAATATCCTGACGCAGTTGGGTTAATAGACTATACCCGTCTAATTCAGGCATCATTAAATCACAAATAATTAAATCTGGTTTATTCTCTTTTACCAATTGCAAACCCTGTTGACCATTCTCAGAAACTAAGGTATCGAAATCAGCTAATTCTAAAATTTCTTGTATGTTATTTCTTACTTGTGGTTCATCTTCGATTATGAGAATTTTTTTCATCTTAACTTTCCTTGCTGGAAATGATCAAAAATGACTAAATGAGTGATTGTATAGAATTTTAGTTTTTATCTAGTAGAAAAATTTTCCATTCTTCTATTGGTAATAGACGACTGAACAAATATCCTTGAATGATATGACAGTTGTTTGTTATTAACCAACCTAGCTCATTATTAGTTGCTACTCCTTCAGCAATAATACTGAAATTTAGATTATTTGCTATCTAAATGTTACTTTTAATACTTGATTGTTTATGTGCAAGCTCGATTGCTAATAAAAAAGACCTAATATGATTGAACCGCAAAGAACGCAAAGGACACACAGGTAAGAGATTTTCAGAGAGTTTTTGGTGTTACGGCGGTTGTTTTTTCAAAATTGGGATGCTCCCATTACTCGTAATGATTTATTATGACTAATTGCTCATTTTTGAGGCTACGTGACAAACAACGAATTATGGACTATCCGTAATTTAGTTATTTGTACGGTCATGCCGCCCCGAACTCACCGTATTATTACTAAGGAAAGGAGGCAGGAGTTCTTAATTTTGGATTTTGGATGCAAGGATTTTGGATTGTTTTTGTTATATCCAATCTAAAATCTAACATCTAAAATTTCCCGCCCACACAAATCTATTCAGCAATAAAAACGAATTTGCTATATCAATACCTTCGCCAAAACTCTGAAAACCTATTGATATCGTCACGATTTTATTGGGTTTCAGACCTATCTTTGGAAAATTGGCATAGGTATTGCTATATTATATGTTATTGAGGAATTTTGGTAATGTTGAAAATTTTTGCTGATCGGGGTGGCACATTTACAGATATTGTCGCTGTCACCAATAATCAAACAATAATAGATCGACTTGTAAATTGTCCAGAACGTTTTTTAATTGTTCCTTTGCCTAATCAACAATGGATAATAGTCTATAAATTATTATCAGAAAATCCTGAACAATATGCAGATGCAGTTATTCAAGGAGTTCGGGATATTGTCGGCATATCCGGTAATGAACAGATTCCCTATCAAAATATAGAAGTTGTCAAAATGGGAACAACAGTAGCTACCAATGCGCTGTTAGAAAGACATGGTGATAGGGTTGTTTTGCTCATTACCAAAGGTTTTAAAGATTCGTTAAGAATTGGCTACCAAAACCGCCCAAATATCTTTGCTCGTCAGATTATTTTACCTACTATGCTTTATGAACAGGTAATTGAGGTAGATGAAAGATATGATGCCCAAGGTAATGAATTAATACCAGTCAATATAGCACAAGTTAAACAGGATTTACAAAAAGTTTACAACACAGGAATTAGAAGTTGTGCCATTGTTTTAATGCACAGCGATCGCTATCCCCAACATGAACAACAAATAGCCCAAATTGCCGAAGAAATAGGCTTTACACAAATTTCAGTATCCCATCAAGTCAGTCCCTTAATGAAACTTGTTAGTAGAGGAGATACAACTGTTGTTGATGCTTATTTAACTCCTATCCTCCGTCGCTATGTTAACCAAGTAGCTAGTCATTTACCCAATGTCAGATTAATGTTTATGAAATCTGATGGAGGGTTAACCGATGCAGAACAATTTCAAGGTAAAGATAGTATTTTAAGTGGTCCTGCTGGTGGTATTGTTGGTGCAGTTCAAACTAGCAAAAGAGCAGGATTTGATTTAGTAATTACCTTTGATATGGGAGGAACAAGTACAGATGTTGCTCACTTTAAAGGAGAATATGAAAGACAACTAGATTCAGAAATTGCCGGTGCGCGGATGCGAGTTCCCGTGTTAGCAATTAATACTATTGCTGCGGGTGGTGGTTCAATTTTATTTTTTGATGGTTCTAGTTATCGTGTCGGACCCGAATCTGCTGGTTCAAATCCTGGACCCGCTTCCTATCGACGAGGAGGACCCTTAACAGTCACAGATGCTAACGTCATGTTAGGGAAAATTCAACCTCAATATTTCCCCGCAGTTTTTGGTAGTGAAGGGAAATTCCCCCTAGATAAAGAAATAGTAATTCAGAAATTTACACAATTAGCTGAAGATATTGCATCTCTCACTGGAAATTATCGAACTCCCGCACAAGTAGCATCGGGTTTTATTTCTATTGCTGTCGAAAATATGGCTAATGCTATTAAAAAAATCAGCCTCCAACGTGGTTATGATGTTAGTCAATATGCACTTTGTTGTTTTGGTGGTGCAGGTGGACAAGTTGCTTGTTTAATTGCTGATACTTTAGGCATGAAAAAGATATTTCTACACCCTTTTGCTGGGGTACTTTCTGCTTATGGTATGGGTTTAGCTGATGTGAGAGTTACCAGATTAACAGGAGTAGAACACCCTTTAAATCCATCATTAATTGCCCACTTACAGCAATTAATTATTTCTTTGGAAATCGCTGCACGGAATGAGTTAAACAAACAACAAGAAACGAATCTAGAAGAAGAAGTGGTTAAAAAAGTTAATTTAAAATATGAGGGTACTAATTCAATTATCACAGTAGATTTTACCTTAGATGTGGCATTCATGCAACATAATTTTGAAAAAGAACATAAATCAAGGTATGGTTTCATTCAAACAGAAAAACCCTTAATAGTTGAATCCATTTCTGTAGAAGTCATCCAAAAAATGGATACGCCTGAAGAACCTGTAATTATTCGTCAACGCCCACAAGAGGAAACACCCCAACCTGTAGAAATAGTCCAAATGTTTACTGCCGAAAAATGGCATGATATACCCGTTTATCGTCGGGAAGATTTACAACCAGGAGATCATATAAATGGTGCTGCTATAATTGTGGAAAAAATTAGCACAATTGTAATTGAACCAAAATGGAAAGCAATATTAACTGAGCGTAATCATTTAATTTTACAACGCCTTGTTTAGTTCAATAATGAACAATTAATAATTACCTCTCTCTGAAAAGAAGAGGATTGAAAAAGCGGATTTTTTTGCTTTTTTCCCCTTGAACGGAGAGGTTTTAAACCTTGAATGAAGCAATTATTCATTGTCAATTATCAATTGTCAATTGTCAATTGATAAACCCATCACTCGACGATAATGAACCTCAATTTGTTCTACAGTTGGTGATTTTCCTCTACTTTCCCACTGACTACGGTTAAATAATTCTGTTCGCAACTCATCAACATTAATAGTTGTCACGTTCCCATGATCAATAATTTGTTTACCATTTACCCAAGCACTATTAACAACATTCACAGGACGACCTAAAACTAATAAACCAATGGGATCTGTGCGAGGAAGCAAAGATAAATTGGTTAAATCATAAAGCACTAAATCTGCTTTTTTACCCACATTTAAAGACCCCAATTTTTCATCAATTCCTAATCCTTTTGCACCACCTAAAGCCGCCATTTTTACCGCTTGACGTGGTGTAATCCAGGATTGATAATCAAAATCAGTCACGTTATGTAAAATAGAACCTATTTTAATCGCTTCTAACAAATCTTGAGAGTCATTACTAGAAGCACCATCACAACCAAAAGTTACATTTACCCCTGCTTGAATATATTTTAAAATTGGTGCAATACCACTACCTAAACGCAGATTACTTAACGGGTTATGAACAACAGTAGACTTCGTTTTTGCCAAAATTTGAATATCAGCATCAGTTAACCAAACGCAATGAGCTAAACTGGTTTTTTCATGCAAAAAACCAATATTATTTAAATGTTCAACCGCACTACAACCATATTTTTCTAATGCTAACTTTTCCTGGGCTTTAGTTTCCAACAAGTGCGAATGACGACAAAGATTGTAGCGATCGCTCAACTCAATACAACCTGTAAATAAATCATCAGTACATAATTGAATTCCCGTCGGTGCAACTAAAATATTTATCCCTTCCTCTGGACGATGAAACTTAATAACAGCTTCTTCAATAATTGCCAAGGTTTCCGCAGTAGAACGAAAATAAGGTTGATGATTTTCTAAAAATTTACCTTTTGGCATCCCCGCAGTTAAAGATTCATCTTGAATTAAAGGAGCAATAAAAGCCCTAATTCCTATTTCTTGATAAGCACGAACAGCGGTAGAAATAGTTTCTAACTCTTTACCAGGAATTAACACTAAATGATCTACAACACTTGTTCCCCCAGACAGCAAAGTTTCCGCAGCCGTACCCAAGGCGCTGAGATAAACTTGTTCAATATCCAGAAGAGAAAAATCATACAAATGCGCCAACCATAATTCTAAAGGTAAAGGTGGAATTATTCCCCGTTGCCACTTTTCTGAAGAATGGGTGTGGGCGTTAAAAAAACCAGGTAACAGCAGTTTATGTTCACCGTCAATAGCAGTACCAATCACATCCAAATCTTCACCAATAGCAGCGATAATACCATCAGTAACCTGAACATCTAAAGTTGTGTAACCATCTGTAACAGCAATTAAAGCTTTTTTAATAGTAAAGTTCATGATTTTTACCTTTTTTAATGTTGATGAAGCAATTGCACAATTATCATTATTTCAAGTTACAAAAGAATCAATGATCTTGGGTGTCAACAATTATGAATCTACCTTTACGAACACTAGGATTTTACCCCAACGCTTGGGAAGTCAATGAAAGCTTTGCAGATATTAGTCGTCCGCAAAAAACCCCACAACCCGTTATTTTAACAACAGAAACCAAAACTTTGCGTATCGACCTGGCAAAAACCGCCATCATTATTATTGATATGCAAAACGACTTTTGTCATCCTGATGGCTGGTTAGCGCATATTGGTGTGGATGTCACCCCCGCACGTCAACCCATAGTACCTTTACAAAACTTATTACCACAATTGCGGGCTGTTAATGTGCCAATAATTTGGTTAAATTGGGGAAATAGACCAGACTTACTCAATATTAGTGCAGGTTTGCTTCATGTTTATAATCCCACCGGTGAAGGTGTAGGATTAGGTGATAGCCTACCTAAAAACGGTGCAAAAGTGCTGATGAAAGATAGCTGGGCGGCGGCGGTAGTAGAGGAATTAGAACAACTTGAGACAGATATTTGCATTGATAAATATCGCATGAGTGGGTTTTGGGATACAGTCTTAGATAGTATTCTCAGAAACTTGGGAATAACGACAATATTATTTGCTGGTGTCAATGCTGATCAATGTGTTCTCACAACTTTATGTGATGCTAATTTTTTAGGATACGACTGCATTTTAGTCCAAGATTGTACAGCCACAACTTCACCAGAATATTGTTGGTTAGCAACTTTGTACAATGTTAAACAATGCTTTGGTTTTGTTACTGATTCATCGGCAATTATAGCAGCAGTCAGGAGTCAGCATAATTTTAGATTTTAGATTTTAGATTTTAGATTTTGGATTTTGGATTTTGGATTTTGGATTGATTAATACCCAATTACCAATTACCAATTACCAATCACCAATCACCAATTACCGATCACCAATCACCAATTACCAAATATATGGTTACTACAAGTTGTGTAATTCCAGTTATCAAATCTCCCCAAGATTATCAAGCATACCGTATCAATCCCTGTGATACAAATCGGTTAGCAATTATCTTTGATTCCACAACTGCAAATACTTCCTTAACTTGTTGTGTGGAAATCTTTGATATTGGGGGACAAACTCCACCAAATCGCCATCAATGGGCAGTAGAAATGTTTTTTATTCTCAAAGGAGAAGGAGTTGCAATTTGTGATGGCAAAAAAGTACCTATCAAAGCCGGAGATAGTTTATTAGTTCCACCAAATGGCATTCATTTGATTAGAAATACAGGCAAAAATCGTCTTTACACACTAACAATTATGATCCCTAATGAAGATTTTTCTGAACTAATTCGTAGTGGCATACCTGTAGAATTTGATGCTGAAGATATGGCGGTTTTGGGCAGATTAGATTCTTTGAAATTCGTTGAACACTAGAATCCATATCAATACTTGTCGGTTAAGCTCAAAAAAATAAATTATGTAGGTTGCTTTAAGGAACGTATCCCTTCGGGACACTACGTGAACACGCAGTGTGCCGAAGGCATAACCCAACATTTACAAGGGTTCTTTGGGTTTCACTTTGTACCCTACGGGAAGCAAGCTACAACCCAACCTACGAAAATCCTTAACCGAGCAGTATTGGAATCCATATATCCTCAAAGTCTCAGAAAAAATCAAGGATTTGGGGATATTTCAATAATGGACAATTAACAATTAAAAATTGACAATGACAAAGCGGATTTTTTTTCCCCTTGAAAGGTGAGGTTTTCAACCTTGAATGAAACAATTATCAATTGTCAATTGTCAATTGTCAATTGATAAAAAAGCTTTTTCCAGTCAATTACATTTGGTCTTGTTCCTTGATTAACTAACTCAAAAACCTGATTAGCAGCACTTGTATCAAACAAACTTTCCACACAAGCAGCAGCTACATCAATCCGACTAGCATCACCAGAAAGTTGATCACCTTTACCCAATACTACATTTAATTTACCTTCTGTTTTTGCCTTGAGTAAAGTATTCAAATCATAAGAAGTATAAGGTCCATCAATTAACCTACCAGGGCGGATAATTGTATAGGGAATACCTGAATTAATGATAGCGTCTTCACCTTCCTTTTTCGCATCCAGCACACCAAATTTATTGAGAATATTAAAAGGAAACTGATTTTTTCTGAGAATACCACAGGAAGAAACAAACACCAATCTCTTTAAAATTTTCGGTGCTGCTGCAACTAAATTTTTTACGGCTTGGGAATCAACTTTTAAAGGTGTATTTTTAGCTTTATTTTCCAATGATTGAGGATCAAACAAAGCTAAACCAAAATCAATGGTATTCACAGATGAATCAAACTCCCATCTAGCAGAAGGAAAAGCAGTAGTTCCTGTACAACAGATAATAGAAGTGATATTTAACATTGCTGGTGAGAGGGTATTGGGTTCGCGGATATCACCAACAAAAATTTCTACTTTGTCATTAAACATTTTTGCAGCTTTGTTTGCATCCCGTGTGAGAATGCGAACTGACAAACCTTTTTCTAAAAGTTTGCTAACTACAAGTTGTCCTACACCACCAGTTGCACCAACTACGAGGACAAAATCTGCACTGGAATTTTCTATGTTAGTCATAATTTTTGAATATGGTAGATTTCATAAATCAAATCACAATCCTATATCATTTTATATGAATTTAAACATCCATCACAATTTGAGTTTTACCATTGTGTCCATGAATTAATTCTATTTCCAACTGCCAATATACCAAGCAGTTGAAGCAAATTCTGTCAACCATTGCATGACGGACAGACCACCAAAACTTTGAAAATAACAACCTACAGCAACTATACCAGTTCCACTAATGCCAGTAACATCCTTATTTGTCACTAACTTAAAAGCTTTGATATAATATCCATCTCAGGAATGATGACTAAATATTATTTGCCTACCTCTTTTGTCTTGTAACTGTTGAAAAGAGTTGAAAGATGGGAAAGTAGCATGACTAGAATTTGGTAAAAAGCGATCGCAATTTGTCCATCTGGCAAAATCACAACCCCAGCGATAATCTGCTGTAATGGCGGTTTAGTTTGCATAACTGACACTAACTATAATGACACTATTTTATTGCCAATATGGCTTTTTTACGGAGTTAGTTTTAATTAATATAGTTGAGTAATACCCTCAATGCTATGTTTTCATGACAATATAATCATCCTGTTAATTGAATATGAATTACCATCAAAAAGGAGCAATAGTCAAACTTAGTGGAAAATTATACGGAATAACCAATTAACAGCGTGAAAGATGTAACCAAAGACATATAGCAAAAATTGTCAACATGACCATAGCGATCGCCTTGTAGATATGCCAGTAATTACAATCTAAAGGTTAATGTATCAGGAATGTACTCCCATGAGAAGAAAAACCAATAAAATTTGTAAACAATCAGGAGTGATTCCATATCGGGTCCGAGATGGAAAAGTAGAAGTTTTATTAATCACTAATCGTAAACGTCAAAGTTGGGTAATTCCCAAAGGAGGAGTTTGCAAAGGGATGACTCCACCTGATTCAGCAGCTAAAGAAGCTTGGGAAGAAGCAGGGGTTATTGGTCGGGTAAATACTGAAAAAATCGGTGCTTATAAATATCGTAAACGAGGGAATATTTACCGGGTTCATTTATTTTGGTTGCCAGTAGATCAAGTATTAGAAGACTGGCCAGAAGCATCTCAAAGAGAAAGGATATGGTTAGATATTAATCACGCTGCCATGATAGTCAAAGAAAATTCTCTTAAAAGAATTTTGCAAACTTCAAAAGAGCAGGTAAAAGTTTAATATTTATTAGCAATTTTATTATGATTATAGAGACGTTTCATTAAACGTCTCTATTCTCTATATTTGTTATCTGCGATATAAAACCTAGACAAAGCTAGACTTTACTTTCTACTTCAACGGGAGCATGGGAGCGGTTATCCCTCTGTAGACTTTCACGCTGTAGCCCAACGCGATTGTGTTCCAATTAAGTTTCTGAAAAAGACTACCACCATCATTGCTTGGTTTTCGCGTCGGCAATAGTCTCAATTCAATACTTGATATCACCGTATTATATATCAAGTAGTTGATTTTTTCCGGAAAATATATTGATTTTTGTCAATATAAGTATAGTTTTGTCTATGAAATTGTCAACTTAGGACAAGCTCTAAACTATGGATGACAAGTTAACTTTGACAATTATATCGTTGTAATCCAAGTCTCCCCCATTTGGTAAATCTTCAAAGCCAAAGGTGTTATCTCCCAACAGTCTAACGTGATCTACACCACCAGGGTTAGCACCTAAGAATGTAAAATAAACTGCTGGATCATTGCCGGAATTGCTATCAAGAATAGCATCGGGTCTACCATTGACAATTAAAAATGGTACGTAGATATGACCACCTTCTAACGTGCCGGTAAAGGTCGCTTTTTGTCCATTACCAACAGTCAAACCAAAATTGCTTAAATGCTGATTCACCGCAGCTTGAGTATAACCAGCTTGTCCAGGCAGAATATCAGCAGTACCATTACCATCAATATCTATTCCACCATTTTCATCAACAACTTTATAGAAGCCGATATAATTATCAAATGCTGCTTCTCGATAAACTGTAAACTCAG
This sequence comes from Sphaerospermopsis sp. LEGE 08334, assembly GCF_015207205.1. NCBI lineage: Bacteria > Bacillati > Cyanobacteriota > Cyanophyceae > Nostocales > Aphanizomenonaceae > Sphaerospermopsis > Sphaerospermopsis sp. LEGE 08334. The sequence goes on from NZ_JADEXH010000018.1 coordinate 23,090, forward strand.
CATTTACTGAACCAGTTACAGTGCGTAAATCAAGGTTTTCTCCTTGTGAACTATTTTGTAAATTTGTCCCCAGAGGTAAAGAATTCTCTGTAGGATTAATATTGACAATCAGATCCTTCCAAGCAAGAGAGAAATTATTAGCACCTAAGTTTGTAATCTGGACATCTGTGGATTGAAGAATATTGAAGTTCTCAATAGAAGTAATTCCAGCTTTTATAGAGTCAGTTGTTGCATTCTCTACTACATAGAATCTGAAATTAACACTGGTTTGATCAAATCCTAATAATCTATTGATACTGCTAATATCAAATTGGTTAGGAAGATTAGATATAACTGAGTAAATTACTTTACTTCTGGACAATGCAGCTTCTGAATATCCAGCTTCACCAGGTCTGATACCATCAATTGTTCCATCAGTATCATCAACGGTAAATAATCCGATTTCATAGACAGATGTAGAAATCTTACTTGGTGGTGAAACTTGAAGTGTCACTTGATTGGTATTTCTATTTCCTTCAAGTCTAAAAATATCACCACTAACATTGATTAGCTGAAGGGAAGAAATTCCTCCGTTTGTAGGATCTTCACCAGGGTTTTCACTGAGGTTTTGACCGGGATTTTCACCAGGATTTTCACCAGGATTTTCACCGGGATTTTCACCAGGATTTTCACCAGGGTTTTCACCGAGGTTTTGACCAGGGTTTTCTCCCGTTTCATCAATGTCATTAACATTGATAGTCAATTCTTTCTCAAAAGAAAGTCCCCCTTGATCGGTGGTGTTGACCCTGATCCGATAAGTTGATTTGGCTTCAAAATTTGGAGATGCCTTAATTGTCAGTTTATTATCCTGAATACTAAAAGCATCATTATCAAGAACTCCAGTAGCTAAAGTGTAAGTGAAATTCTGAACTTTGACATTAGGATCAACAGTGGTAAATTCGCCAATTACAGTTCCTGGTGTAACGTTTTCATCAATGGTGTTGTTACTCAGTAACACATCTGTAGGGGCGCTGTTAATACCAAAAATTACGTAAGCTTCCCCCGTGTCAGCCCCAGCTAAAGGTGCGCTAACAACTAGGTCACTGACACCATCACCGTTGATATCTCCTCCTTTACTGACTGAGACACCTAAATTATCCCGTTCAGATTTGCCGTTAATGACAAAACCGTTAGTACCATTAATCTCCGCTAGGCTAATGACTGGAGTAAAGTTATTCCTGCCAAATATTACATAACTCTGTCCAGAAAACAGTCCATTGGGACTTGAATTGCTGACGGTAACAAGGAGGTCATCCCAACCATCACCACTGATGTCTCCTATTCCACTAACAACCCAACCGGAATTGTCAAATTCATTGATGCCTTTGATAGCAAAACCATCATTACCATTAAGGGTGGTTGGATCAATAATGGGAGCAAAATCACCATTTTTACCAAAAATGACATAAGTGATGCCAGGATGAGTTATATCACCGCGATTTGCAAAGGGAGCGCCAATAATTACGTCATCAATACCATCTCCGTTAACGTCTCCTGCACTGCTAACAGAGAAACCTAATTGATTATCATCTTGTCCGTTGATGATAAAGCCATTACTACCGTTAAGACTGGAGAGGTCAAAGGTTGGTGAAAATCCTCCCTGTCTGCCAAATAATACGTATGCTTGCCCAGATCCACTACCATTGGGGGCGGCTAAATGTGCGCCAATAATCAGGTCATTAATACCGTCCTTGTTCACATCTCCAGCACTGCTGGTACTAAAACCTAAGGAGTCACCAACACTCAATCCATTGATGACAAAGCCGTTGCTACCGTTAAGACTGGAGATGTCAACCAAGTAATCAAAGTTACTCTTACCAAAGATGACGTAAGCTTTTCCCGGCTGACCGTTGGGTTCTGTGAAGGCATTGGGAGCTGTGATAATTATATCATCAAAGCCATCTTTGTTAAAGTCTCCGATGTTGCTGACTGTATGGCCTAGCAGGTCTTCTGCATTCAGACCGTTGATAGCAAAGCCGTTACCACCATTCAGAGTGGAGAGGTTGATGGTGGGGGTGGAACTGAAACTTCTTTTACCAAAGACTACATAAGCTCTGCCAGTATTTTGACCATTGATATCCGCAAATGGTGCGCCGATGATTAGGTCGTCGATACCGTCGCCATTAATATCTCCAGCTGCACTCACAGCACGGCCTGAAGACTCACCTTCTATACTGCCAATTATAGTAAAGCCGTTGATGCCATTCAGAGTAGAGATATCTATGGTGGCAGGAAAGCCTTGTTTTGTGCCAAAAACTACATAAGTGCTACCAGCATTAGCTACATCTTTGGGATCATCGAGAAAAGCGCCAATAATTATGTCATCAATACCGTCACCGTTAATATCTCCCGTATTGCTAACTGAGTAGCCTAAATGATCATCATCTTCATTACCATTGATGATGGTAAAACCTTCTGTGCCATTAAGTCTGGAAAATTCAAAAACTTTTTCGCTCATAATTCTGTAATATTTTTGGTTGTGCCAATTTGTGCTAACTGCTGCTACTGCTATGTCATTTACTCATCTGATGTGATAGCGGTAATTGCCAGCAGTTTGTAGATTTTTGCTGTTAATCTGCATTAAAAAGTTAGTCTGTTCTGTAAACAGACAGAGTTGATTTGAGCAGTCAGAATCATAGGAATCCTGCTGTTAATCTGCGTAAGGAAATTGCTCTGTACTGTAACTAGCCAGAGTTGATGTTGATATAAATTGCAGTAGGTATATGAATAATCTAGGTTCAATTCTTTGCAAATTAAACTCTGATTTTATTCAGTTCATTTAACCACAACTGCATACTAATAAAATCCATGTCTATTCAGACTTGGGGTTTTGCCGATGACACCCGCGAACGAACTTAACAAAACGAACTTACCAAAAAGAACTTACCAAGATGCTGAAGTTTTGACTGACTTTGAGGGGTTTAATTTTTGATTGATATAAAAAGGTTCGCATTAAACGCCCGCAATAATCATAGCCTATATCCTGTTCAATTAATTGTCAAGTCTCCATTAATGATGGGCAAGAAATACATAAAATGCTGAGTTGAATTTTTCTGGTTTGGGTGGTTGATTTCCACAAATATTCACATTTTATCAAGCTGATGCTAGAAGGTTTATCATCAATTTTGACTTTTGATTTATTTTGATGATGATGTGCTAGTAGAAAAACCAGCACAATGTTTTGGGTATAACTAGGAACTTGTGAACATGATGGAGGTAACAGTTTTATTGGAAACAAAGAAGAATGTATTTAAACTTTTTTATCAGTTCTGTTGTAGGAATTGTAGTTACATTCCTAGTAGCTTTTGGTGTTTTACAATGGTTCCATATACCCGCAGGTAATTTTCTTGATTGGATTATTGGAGGTGCGAGTTTTTGGTGGTTATTGGTGATTGTGACAGTTCCTTGGAATGTCCATTTTCAAGCTAAGGAAGTTTTAGCTGAAGCAGCAGAATCAATAGCAAAAAATATTCCTGTAGATGAAAAACAAGTTAATTATGTCAAGGTTTTAGCCAAGCGATCGCTTTGGTTGGCTATTGGTTTACACTTAGTTTCAGCCGGCGCTCTTTATATTTTGGCTGCTACTGGTATTAGTGCTGTGGGATATATCAGTTCTGGTGCAGCTTTGTTATTAACTTTACTGCGTCCAGCTATTAGCGCCTATGAATATTTATATGCTCGGTTAACAATGATTCGTCAAGCGTTTACTTATCCTCGTGAAGATATTTTGGAACTGCGTAACCGTTTTGCTGAAATAGAGCAAAAAGTCCAATCTTTAGAAGATCAACTTAACCCAGAACAACCTTATTCTTTGGCAGCAAACAGCCACAGGTTTAGCGAAGAAACCCGTCGAGAATTAGCACGTATTATCGCTAGTTTAGAAGAATTAAGGGCTACAAACCAAACTGAACATGAGCGACTATCAAGAGAAGCCAGAAATGCTATGGCTCAACTTTCTACTGATGGGCAATTTCTGGATCATGTGCGGGAAATTATTAGATTTTTTAAATCAGCTTAAAACAGGGAAAGAAAATTGTAGATTTTAGATTTTAGATTTTAGATTGGAGTCAACCAAACACAATCCAAAATCCAAAATCCAAAATCCAAAATTAAGACCTCCTGACTCCTGACTAACTATTATCTGGAAGCAACTTGAGGTTCTGCCCAAACCTGTCTATCTCTTGTCCCAAACCTCACAGGTTGATCACCGTCGTTGCTGACATTGATAGTTTTGCCATCACTGGCAACTTGTACCAAAGGCCAATTTTCTTCCCCTAGTTCACCGGCACGGAATAGTACATGATCAGGTTGTTTTTTACTCCAACCTAATAATATGGCAATTTTCTCATGGTCATCTTCAGCTTGGGCGGGAGCAACGGTTTGAGTCTGATTTTCTTGCCGATCCCAAATTACTGCATGATCTGTCAGGTCTGCTGTGTTGAACATACCTACAAATTTGCGGGCTAAAAAGCGATCGCCTTTTTGGGACCAACTAACCGGAACTAATACCCCTATTTTCCCTTGGGTATCAGATTGATCTGAAATCTGTTGATCTAACAGGGGATCGCCAACAGCAGCAGTTTTCGACATCACCCGCAGTCTCTTGGTTTGCCGATCTTCGATAAACAACAAGCTGGTAACTCGGCTGTTGTGCATTTCCGGTTGTATTTCCAGTTGCACTCGGCTATAAACCGCATACCTACCATCAGGAGAAACCACTGGTATACTGCGATAGTGCCGCACTCCAGAACCCCCTTTACCACCTATAGCTTCTTGAGTCATCATGATCCATTTCCAAGGAATTGGATGAGGACTATTTATGGGATCATCTGGTACTGTATCGTACTGCTGTTGCTGTTCATTTACAGGTATTTCCATCATTGTGGACGGCTTTGGCTCTCTAATATTTGATGTGCTTGCAGCTGTTTTTAATACCTCATTCTCTAAAATCGCACGTTCTAAAGAATTTACCTCACCCCGTAAAGCCTGGATCTTGGCATATTTTAATTTTTGAATTAAATCTGTCTGACTAGTAGGTATTTTTGCTAAGTTTTCCTGTTTTACTACCGCTAAAATATCGCTGACAGGTAAATTACTATTTGAGTGCTGATTTTGTTGTCCTGCCCCAGAATTAATTTTATCAGCCTGTAATACTTGTTTTGCTTGACTCACAGGCTTGTTTACTGATCCAAAGTTCCCAAATTTTGCTTCCAAGGAGTTGACTTTACCTATCTTTAAATCATTTTCCCCAGCTATAGCCGTTACCTGGGAATTTGAATCAGATTGGCCAATTCCTGTACTAATCTTTCCTACTTTTAAATGTGATTGTTTCGCTACGCTAGAGTGAATTGATACACTTACCAAGGGAGCAATTAATATAACAACGATAACGTACTTCAAAAATGGTTGTACGCGGAACCATCCTGACAGCAAAAGGGATTTCAGCATGATTGGACTCTCTAAGGGGCAGTGGCTGTGTGAGGAGCAATGTCTATGCAGGAAGAGAAAAAGCTATGATTATATGTATAACAACAAACTAGAATCTCTAACGAGATTATCTGGATAAATTTTGCATCACTTTACAAAAGTTTTCTAATCATCAATTAACCCCTTTACATTCTTTAAATAACTTAGTTTTTTTAGGTGAATATAATCACAGAGAATACCGACGTTAATCATTTTCGGATTCTCTAAATAAGTATTTATATCTGAAAACTGCCTATATTTAGATATAGCCATTCCCATTCTAGTGAGGTACAAAGTTTTTTCGTTTTAGGGAACAGGGAACAGGGAACAGGGAACAGTGAATAAATTGGTATGTACTTCATTAGACTGGGAAACGCTATAGACCATAATATAGGTATAACCAAATATAGGAGTTTCCGACAGGATATAAACTACGCTGTTAGGTGACTAATTCTAGTGCCTAAATTCATTTATTCTGATAAAAATGTTTTAGCAAGAGCTAATCCATTCCTTCAGGTTTATAAGGAAATCAAGTGAGCCAAAACTACCGAGATAAAGTATCGGAGCAAGGCATTGATACTTTATCGTACTAAGGAACAGTGGATGTAGGCGAACGGATTGCCCCTTCATGGGCAGTCATGGTAGATTGTTTTTAACAGGAACGGTAATCAACCTGTATAAAAACCTAACTGCCTAACGGCAATCGATACCTTGACAACTGAAGATTGGTGGGTTCTATTCCATAGTTCTAGTTCCTTGCTAGGAATAGGTAAAATCTACCCTTCGGGAAGCCGCTTCGCTTCTACATGGGAGCTAGACGACACAGAATTTAAACTCAAACAAAATTTGGAATCATCCAACTAGGAAAGGGCATTCCCTAAGTAACGCTTGAGAAGAGAACCACCTCTGGATTAGAAACTGCAAGGGATCTAGTCTAAGTGGACTCATTGAATCAAGAATCTCCGTTCCTTTAGGACGCAGAGTGTCAAGTCTAAAACTGATTTATTCCTTTAAAATTTTGGCAAAGTCGGGTCAACATCAAAAACCTCACCTTTATCTCTACCAAATTCAGCAGTTACAAATTAGCTTGCAATCAAATAAAAGATCCATTGCGATCGCTCAACTGCAAGAAAGTGAATTTGGTAAATTATTCAGATAAGCTGGGTGAGTAGATGCTTAATTGTCCTGCCATGAGACAATACAAAAGATTAGAACCTGTAAAAACCAGATACAATCAGTGATTGATCTTGGTTAATCTGCTGGTTGGGTCGTTGTATTTTATTCAGGAACTTTTTGTAGCACCTATAATAAATATTCTACCATTAAATAGCGAAAATTTAATGTACTCAAAGCAAAATTGCTTTGCGTCTTTTTCACGGTTATTGTGATTTAGTCCGTTGTGGGCTGTCAGTTGTCAGTGAATCGTGACGCATTTAATATTAACTAGTAAATCCTAGCTAAAAACTCGCAACAAATTAATAATGAAAGTTGTATTTTTTGGTACTCCCCAGTTTGCTGTTCCCACTCTAGAAAAATTACTGAATCATCCAGATATTGAAGTTTTAGCAGTTGTAACTCAACCGGATAAACGCCGAGAACGTGGGAATAAACTAACACCTTCTCCTGTCAAAACACTTGCTAATGCTCACAATCTCCCAGTATGGCAACCTGAGAGAGTTAAAAAAGATGCTGAAACTTTAAACCAACTACAACAATTAGATGCGGATGCGTTTGTAGTGGTTGCTTATGGACAAATTTTGTCTAAAAAAATCTTAAATATTCCCCATTTTGGTTGCATTAATGTACATGGTTCGATTTTACCCCAATATCGGGGGGCTGCTCCTATTCAGTGGTGTATCTATAATGGTGAAAAAGAAACTGGTATCACAACCATGTTAATGGATGCGGGCATGGATACAGGAGCTATGCTCCTAAAAGCAAGTATACCGATTGGTTTACTGGACAATGCCCAAATTTTAGCCGAGCAGTTAGCGGTTATAGGTGCAGATTTATTAGTGGAAACTTTACTAAAACTGGAAAACCAAGAAATTAAACCTATTCCCCAAGATAACGCTTTAGCCACCTATGCCTCTTTGATTCAAAAAGATGATTACAGTCTTGACTGGTCAAAAAGTGCCATTGAATTACATAATCAAATTAGAGGTTTGTATCCTAACTGCGTCACAACCTTTCGCAATCAACCTTTGAAAATTACTGCTACAGTTCCTCTTGAACGTGCTTATATTCAAGAACTCCCAGAACAATTACGAGATAAAATACACAATCTACCAGATTTGTCAACTGTATCTGCCCAACATGGTGAAGTAGTAAACATTGCCAAAAGTATAGGAGCAATTGTTCAAACTGGGGAAGGGTTGTTATGGTTAAGAGAAGTACAACCAACAGGTAAAAAGCTTCAATCAGGATGGGACTTTGTTAATGGTACTCGTTTAAAAGTGGGAGAGGTCTTAGAGCTTGTCCTAAGTTGACAATTTCATAGACAAAACTATACTTATATTGACAAAAATCAATATATTTTCCGGAAAAAATCAACTACTTGATATATAATACGGTGATATCAAGTATTGAATTGAGACTATTGCCGACGCGAAAACCAAGCAATGATGGTGGTAGTCTTTTTCAGAAACTTAATTGGAACACAATCGCGTTGGGCTACAGCGTGAAGGTCTACAGAGGGATAACCGCTCCCATGCTCCCGTTGAAGTAGAAAGTAAAGTCTAGCTTTGTCTAGGTTTTATATAGCAGGTAATTCGTAATTCGTAATTACTATCCTGTCACCTGTCACCTGTCACCTGTCACCTGAATTTTCATAAAAACGGCAAGACTCACAAAGTCCTTCTGGGTTGACTGCACAGCGAATGATTTCTGAATGAGCATTGTAATCACAACTAGCATCACCTATAACCCAACGTCCAGCTACTAAACTTTTTTCTGATGGTCGTTTAGCTTTTTGTACATAAATAGCGATATTATGTAAGCGGTAGCGTCCTGCTTTAAACTGATACCTATGACGACGCTCTAATACTGCATAGGTTTTACCTTCAAAATCAACATAGTTTCCTGGTTGGGGTGTCCAATCAAGTTGTAATCTACCAAGAGACTGACGCGGGTTTGTTAAAATCAACTCAGTTGGTAAAGAGTCTGGCTGCATAATCAGTTTATGTGATGGGATTTACATTATTAAAAATGGTATCGTAATCAGTGAATTAACCTCTACCATAGGTGACTAGGGCTGGATTATGATTAATGATCTACTATATTTTTGAGCAATTTGCATCTTAATAAAAAATTAAACAATTTCTTTTGAAGTGTAGCAGAGATAGATAGCGAAGCACAATTCCTACTTTGCTATAGTTCTTTCTCCTGACTCCTTGATCTCCTGAGATAAAATTTTGATATTATCGTCTAGTAATATTACGTAAAATAAGTCAAAAAACCATAACGTATTTGATGATTGCTAGAAAATAGCAGCGCATTTAAATTTGTGTATTTTTGTATCTGATTAGTTAATACTTCTTAACAAATTGATGGAACTTGAGAGTTACCAGCGACCAATTTATAGGTACTATAGATAACTATAAGAAATTGATCGGAAATTTACACATCTTTACAATTAGCCATCTTTAGAGACAGTCAATCGAGTAAACACTTGATGCCCATGTTGCTGATTAAAGCTGAATAGCAGCGATTTTGGCAAATAAAATGTTCATAGGGCTTATTAAATTGTTTGAAGTTATGTAGCCTTTTACTTACAGCCCATCCAGCACTGCGGTAAACTATGCGTTGATTATGATTCCTTCCCAAAGAAGAGAACTCGAAAGGAGCAGTTTTTTCAATGTCTCATACCGTAAAAATCTACGATACCTGCATCGGCTGCACCCAATGCGTCCGCGCTTGTCCCACTGACGTTTTAGAGATGGTTCCCTGGGATGGCTGTAAAGCTGCTCAAGTGGCATCTTCACCCCGCACAGAAGACTGCGTAGGCTGCAAACGCTGTGAAACAGCTTGCCCCACCGACTTTTTGAGCATCCGCGTTTATTTGGGTGCTGAAACAACTCGCAGCATGGGTCTAGCATACTAACACGGCTGGTATTTTAAAATACTCAGTAAAGTAGTGCTGAGGACTGAGCTAGGGAGAAACAAGAAATCCATCACCTAACATGATTCTTGCTTCTTCTCTCAGGATTCAGCACTTAATTTTAGGTGACAGGTGACAGGTGACAGGTGACAGGTGACAGGTGACAGTTGACAGGTGACAGTTGACAGGTGACAGGTGACAGGTGACAGGTGAAAGTAAGAAGGCAAGAGGCAAGATGCAAAAGTTTATTCTTACCAATTACCAATTACCAATTACCAATTACCCATTACCCGATTTGATATAATTACCGCTTTATAGTCATAACTGTTAACTAATAATTGTTAACTAATAACCGGAGTAGTATAAAAAATGTGTGGAATTGTTGGATATATAGGAACTCAAGCAGCGACGGATATTTTATTATCTGGACTGGAAAAGTTAGAGTATAGAGGTTATGATTCGGCGGGTATTGCTACTATATTGGAAGGTGATATTCAATGCGTGCGGGCTAAGGGAAAATTACTAAATTTGCGTTCTAAACTAGAACAAGTAGAAAACCCTGCTCAAATTGGTATTGGTCATACTCGTTGGGCAACTCATGGTAAACCAGAAGAATATAATGCCCATCCCCATCAGGATACAGCTTTGCGGATAGCGGTGGTGCAGAATGGAATTATTGAGAATTATCGTGATTTGCGGGAAAATTTAAAAGCATTAGGACATGAATTTCGTTCAGATACAGATACAGAAGTTATTCCCCATCTCATAGCTGAATGTTTAAAGCATATTCCTGAAGATAGTAATTCGGCTTCTGTGTTTTTAGAAGCAGTTATGGAAGCCGTGCAAAAGTTAGAAGGGGCTTATGCTGTAGCTGCTATTTCTGCTGACTACCCGGATGAATTGATTGTAGTCCGTCAACAAGCGCCTTTAGTAATTGGATTTGGACAAGGTGAGTTTTTCTGTGCTTCGGATACACCGGCAATTGTTCCCCATACCCGCGCTGTATTGCCCCTAGAAAATGGGGAAATTGCCCGTTTGACTCCTTTGGGGGTTGAGGTGTACAACTTTGCTGGAAATCGTTTAAAGAAGCATCCCCGCACTTTGAATTGGAATCCCATTATGGTGGAAAAGCAGGGATTTAAACACTTCATGCTCAAGGAGATTTATGAGCAACCGGGTGTAGTTAGAGCTTGTTTAGAAGCTTATTTTCCGGGAAGTGGGGAAACTCCCGTTAGTTTGAATTTACCAGAGGAATTTTACGCAGATTTAGAACAAATTCAAATTGTGGCTTGTGGTACAAGTTGGCACGCAGCGTTAGTTGGTAAGTATTTATTAGAACAACTGGCAGAAATTCCCACTCAAGTACAATATGCCTCTGAATTTCGTTATGCACCTACACCTTTGACTGCTAATACTTTAACTATTGGGGTGACTCAATCAGGGGAAACTGCGGATACTTTAGCAGCTTTGAGTATGGAGAAAGACCGCAGACAAGGAAAAGAGTCCAAGTATCAAGCACGACTTTTAGGCATTACTAACCGCCCGGAAAGCACTTTGGGGCAAATGGTGGGTAATATTATTAACACTCATGGGGGGATTGAAATTGGGGTTGCGGCGACGAAAACTTTTATCGCTCAGTTGATGGCGTTTTATGGTTTAGCTTTAGATTTAGCTTATCGTCGGCAAACAATTTCTTTTGAAAGGTTAACAGAAATTATTGCTGGTTTAAGGCAGTTACCGATAGAAATTGAGGCGATTTTAGAGACGCAGGAAAAGTATATTGAACAGTTAGTGCATGAGTTTACAGAAACAAAAGATTTCATTTTTGTGGGGAGGGGAATTAATTTTCCTATTGCGTTAGAAGGGGCTTTGAAATTAAAGGAAATTAGTTATATTCATGCGGAAGGATATCCAGCAGGAGAGATGAAACATGGACCGATCGCATTATTAGATAGTAAAGTTCCGGTAGTGGCGATCGCTATGCCTGGTAGTGTGTATGAAAAGGTGATTTCTAATGCCCAGGAAGCAAAGGCGAGAGATTCACGTTTGATAGGTGTAACTTCTGTGAATGATGGGGAAGCGGCGGAAATCTTTAATGATTTAATTCCTGTTAGTGATGTGGAGGAAATTTTGTCTCCTATTTTAACAGTAATTCCGTTGCAATTGTTGGCTTATCATATTGCAGCGAGGAAGGGTTTGGATGTGGATCAGCCGAGGAATTTAGCGAAGTCGGTAACGGTGGAATAGTTCATATTGTGTAGGTTTGAAATAATAAAAAAGTTGTACAATTCTCATAAGGGTTAAATGAAACCAATAATCTCGAACAACCTAACCTCCCTACTTCTCATAGCAGGTAATGGGGGTTTCAAAGTCTCTTACCTTGTAGGGCGGAGGTTTGGAGAGGGGTTAATTTATACTGGGAAAAACTTTTAAAACATCCTCTGAGACTTTTATCTACCTTGCCATGATCCGTATTATGGTGAGGCGACTTGCTTAAATTTTGACTGCCAAAAACTTTTGAAATACCCTCTAAGACTAAAAGCGATCGCACTCCCAACATCCTAAAACAGTGATACCTTCGGTGCGCTTCGCTACGCACTTCCCACACATCCCCTAACGGCATTATACAGTAACTTTGTACTTATTGAGCTTTTACACCAATAAGCAAATTAAATTTCAGTAAATATTGCAGTTTAGGGGTTAATTTTGGCTAATACTAAGAAAGTCCAATGTGCAATAATTGAAGATTATCCTAACCCGTCCAATCTTTTTGAACTCTGTAGAGCTAAATTGCTAGTTACCAGCAACTCAGTGACAAGAAGTCTGAGTACAACAATGGGAAGTCTCTGGGAAAAGATATCAAATATTAGTCCTTATATTATTAACCCAGAATTTGAATTTGGAATTAAAATTACTGGAATTGATATTCTACTTTTTTCGGAATAAACAGTTAATTTTGCACAATTAAAAACTCTCAAAGGAACACTGACAAACCTGCTTGTTCTAATCCTAAATCTAAACCATAAGCACCTGTAAATAAGGAAATAGAAATAGCTTGACCATCTATCACAGTTTTTGATCCCAATTGTTAATATCACTAATTATATACTCCTTGAGTATGCAATGTTGATAATTTGTCATACATTGTACATCTAACAATAGCGATACTTATGGGAGATAATTGAAAGTATTCAGTAAAAGCAATAAAAGCGATCGCACCTCCACACACCCCCAACATCCCCAAAACAGTGATCGCTCTCCCTACATCACCAAAAAGCGATCGCACTCCCAACATCCCAAAACAGCACTATACAGTAACTTTGTACTTATTGAGATTTTACACCAACAAGCAAATAAAATTTCAGTAAATATTGTGATTTAGGGCTTAATTTTGGGTAATACTAAGAAAGTCCAATGGGTTAAATATAGCTTTGTATGTCTACTCAATTAACTGCTGAAACTTTAATTCCACTTTCTGTCCAGGAACGGAAAGCACTAATTTTGCATCATGCTTCATTAATTGATGCGACTGACATTGTAGATGAAGATTTGCACACAGCATATAAATATGGAAAAATTCTTTCTTTGATAGCACCTGCTTATTTTAAGTATCAAATTAAACAAGATATACAGAACGGTTCTGTGTTAGAACTAGATAGACAATCTCAGTTGATTAGTAGTAAAACTGAAAAATTTGCAGATGATTTTATTGAGTGGTTAAAATTAGACTTTGAAAAGAAAAGTGCAATAATTGAGGATCATCCTAACCCGTCCAATCTTTTTGAACTCTGTGGAGCTAAATTGCTAGTTACCAGCAATTCAGTGACAAGAAGTTTGAGTACAACAATGGGAAGTCTCTGGGAAAAGATATCTAATATTAGTCCTTATATTATTAACCCGGAGTTTGAATTTGGAATTAAAATTACGGGAATTGACATTTTACTTTTTTCGGAAGAAATAGTTAAGTTTGCACAATTAAAAACTTTAAAAGGAACATTGACTGCTTCTCAAGTACCAAGAGCAAAAAAAGAATTAAGTATTCATGAAAATCCTTTATTTATAGCAGCTTTTGATTTAGGTAAATGGACTTTTTCAGACAGAAGTAACATTCCTCGTATTGCTGGTAAAACATTTTGGAATATGATTTGTATGGATTATGATCTAGTGGAAAATCATATACGAGATATGTTACAGAAAATTGATAAAGCTTTTGCTGAATTGGCTACAAAATAGAAAATTGCTGATCTATACCTAAAAAAGTGATAATTGTTCAGCTATCTCTTTACCTTTCGATCTGTTTCCTTGAATTAAGTTAAAGAGATAACTACCAAGTTCTTTCGCAAGTAGTACGGGAACTGCGTTACCAATTTGTTTATATTTAGAACTTACAGAACCATGAAAAATCCAATCATCGGGAAATGTTTGAATCCTTGCAGACTCCCGCACAGTTAAACAACGTAATTCTACAGGATGACACATATCTGTTGCTTTTTGATGGGGACTTGTGGTTATTGTTGGTGAAGGTTTATCCCAGGATAATCTTCTATAAAAACCGACTTTCCCACCTCCAGAATTATATGCACCTCCCATAGCTTCTTTTTTAAATTCTTCTGGTAAATGTCGCCAATTTTGTCCAGCTTCTAATAATCTCAAATACTTTAAACGATTTTCTGAATAAGACATATATTCTGGTTCTGCATCAATTAACCCATTTAAAGCATCTTTTAATGTTCTCCATTTAGGTAAAGTTTGACCATTTTTGCAATATTTGGGAATAGGAAATGTAGCAGTTTCACCATCTCTAGAACCAATAAATATGACACGCTCTCGATTTTGTGGTACTCCATAATCTGCTGCTTCTAAGAGGTTGTAAACTACGTTATATTTTATTGCTTGCATTTCTGATAATACCACTTTTAAAGCAGCACCAGGCATTTCATCAGGTTCTAAAGGTGGGTAGTCTTTTCCACGTTGATTAATTGGCCGATGACGCAGTGGAGCAGAAAGTAAACCTTTAACATTTTCCATTAAGAAAAAACGGGGTTGAACTTCTTTAACAATGCGAATAAAGTCCATAAATAAACTACCGCGAGGGTCCATTACTGAACCTCTTTTTCCTGCGGTACTAAATGGTTGACATGGTGGACCACCTGTAACTAAATCAACTTCTCCTGGTTGTAAAGCACGTCCTAAATTTAAAACTCTTCCTCCTTCTTCTAATAATTGTTGAGATGTGACATTTTGTATTTCTCTGGAAATTGCACTTTCTTGTAAAAATGGACGATTAAGAGCTATTGTTTTGACAGCATCACGGTCTTTTTCTACTACAGTTACAGTATGAAAACCTGCTTGTTCTAATCCTAAATCTAGACCATAAGCACCTGTAAATAATGAAATAGAAATAGCTTTACCATCTATCACGGTTGTTGCTCCCAAAGAATTGCTAAAGTTAAGTAATTATATAATGAGCAATATAAAACACCTGCTCGTATATGATTAACTAGATCAAGTGTATCACTATTTTGTAATAGATAGATTGAATAATTGTAAATATTACCAAATCATTACCAAATCATCCCCAAATTCAAAACAAAACCCTTTAAAACATCTTCCCCCGAAACCGTAACAGGAGATTCCAAAACCGCAACCTCCTTACCTGGTCTATAAATTTCAACCTGACGAGATTTACGATTAATTAATAAACCCAAACGCACACCATTATCTATATATTCCTGCATCTTTTCCTGTGTAGTCTTCAAACTATCACTAGGAGAAAGTAACTCAATCACAAAATCAGGACAAATAGGAGGAAACTTTTGTTTTTCCTCATCACTTAAAGCATTCCATCTTTCTAACTTTATCCAAGAAGCATCAGGAGAACGATCCGCACCATTTGGCAACTTAAAACAAGTAGAAGAATCAAAAGCTATTCCCGTACCATCAACATCAGTCCAATTAAATAACTGTTGATTTACTCTACCATTCCGATTTCCCGTTTCTCCTCCCGTTGGTGGCATAATAATTAAATCCCCATTAGCTGTTCTTTCAAATCTCAATTCCCGGTTATTTTGACATAGCTGAAAAAACTGATCATCAGTCATATCTATCACTGATTTTAAACTCACAGTTAAAGCATTCATAGCCACATCCTCATTACATAACATAATTCAAAAAAATTGCGAATATATTCTAGCTAACTGCATATTCTGTAAACCTCCTCATAAAAGGAGACTGAAAACCTAACACAATATCCTCTTTACTCACTCCAGCAGCTACCAAATTAGCAGCAATATCATCTTCTGTACCATTCCATTGCAGCCAAATTTTACCACCTTTAATATCAATATGAATAATACAACTATGTACCCAATTTTGACCTTCCCAACCAACATGAACTATTTGATAATGATCACGTTCTGTATCAAAAATTGTCTCAACTTCTATATTGCCGTAAGCTGGTTGTGCTTCACCATATTCTTTTAATATTTCTTGGACAATTTGACGGTATTGATTTAATTTATCCATTGAAAAATCACCTCTTTCTCTACATCATAAATTATCATTTTTACACTATTTTCTAAAATCATCTCCTTGGGAAAATCTAGTTGAAAAAATGTTTTATAAGTTGTTAAAGGTACTGCTAAATATAAAACACGATCTGGTTGTAGTCTTTTCAATGCACCTCGATAATTAATAAATTGTCCTAATGCTGTGTGAAATTCAGAAATAGCGGAAGATTTCTCTAAGAAACTTTTTACTTCTACTGCTATTTTTTGTCCTTCACGTTCTGCACCAATCAGCTTCTCTGCGGCTAAATCAATAGAAAGATTAACTCCTCCTACGCTAATTGTAAATTGGTCATTTGTAATTTGCCAACCATCTTTTTGTAAGGCTATTTTTACAACTTCATGAAAAACATCTTTAGCTGACATACATATCTATCATTATATTGCTGATTATATAATTAAAGTACCAAAAAGCGATACCTTCGGTAAGCTACCGCTAACGCACTACTCCACATCTCAAAATAAGCGATCGCACATCCTACACATCCCTAAACGCGATCGCACTTCCCAAACTCCCAAAAAGCGAACTGCTTGCAGCAGCGCTGGCGCTATCGCCCTCCCAAAATCTCCAAACAGCGATACCTTCGGTAAGCTTCGCTAACGCACTCTCTACATTTCTAAAGTTAACGTTTGCGTCTCTTCGCTTTCTATTTCTTGATTATTCTCTATATCTGGTTCATTTAGTAAAATACGCCAAGAAATAGGAACATGAGCTAATTTATTCCTCAGTTCATTAATTGCTCTAATTCTTTGTAATCTCGTAAGTTTATTTCCTGTTAAAGTTGGATTTGAATGCGAAGAAATAATTTTTCCCCTATCTTCTAGGAAAGATAATGGTTCAGTTATTTCTTCATTAATGTATTGATTTATCTCATTGATAAATGGGTTAGATTCTGATTTTTTAATATTAATTAAAACATTCTTTGTAGCATTTAAAAGGTTTATCCATTCATTCATACTACCACTAAAACAACCATTCTTAGGTTCTTTAGTAGAATCATTTCTATCTAATCCAGTTAAGATATTTTGAATATGTAAAATAGAACTCTCTTCATTTTCAAATTTATTATGATCTGTATTCCAAATATCTAAAACTCTTGTTGCTACAGCAGAAGCTAGAGTAACAATTAATGATTCATTTATATGAAATAAACGCCAAATATTCTCATAATAAACACTTTCTTCTACAATCAAGCGTCTTCTATAAGCCTCAAATGAATTAGGAATAGGTGTCCATAATCGCATATTGTTTCTCTTTGTGTTACTCATTTTTACCTTGGTATTGTGAATCTTAATGAAAATGGTATTTATAAAAAACATTTAATCTATGCTTTGACTGATTTTTCAGCAGCATTAATTAAAACTTCATCCATCCAAGCATTGATACTTTTTCCAGCTTTTTTGGCTGCAATAAAAATTTTCCTGTGATGTTCTGGAGATGTACGAAATGGTAGTTTTCCAGAAAAAGGTTTATCCGGTTCTTCTCCTAATTCTTCACAAAAAGCTAGATAACCATCAATAGAAGTCTGAAATTCTTGACGTGCTTCTTCTACTGTTTTCGCTTTAAATGTAATTACATCATTAATATCAAGAACACGCCCAAAAAGTATTCCTGCTTCTACATCTACTTCAAGTGATGCTGTATATCCTTTGTAAGTCAACATAAGTCTAATAACCTCAACTAGATTTTATTGTGGTAGGGGCAATTTTTGGAATTACCCCAAATCTTCAATATGGACTAATTATAAATCAACTAATTATGGTTCAACTCCTGCTTTTATCAAAAATTCTCTCACTGATTTTACTGCTCCTTTATCGGTTTCTTTTTCTGGATGTGGTTCATGAAAATAACCTCTCACATCATTTAATTTAACTCCTACTCTTGAACCGCTACCTTGACTAATATAAGCACCTAAAGCTATGAATAGACTTTCAATATCTTGCCAAATAATATTTGCTGGTACAGGATTTGTAAAAATTAATTCTAAAGTTTTTCTTTGTTTATTATTAAGATTCATCCTTTTTTGTTTTTAGCAGCAGCTAATGTATAAGATATCATATTATGATATCATGTCAAGAGGTAATTTATATTTAGATGTTTATAAGCGATACCTACGGTAATCTTCGCTACGCACTTCCCAACATCCCAAACAGCGATCGCTATGCAGACTGTTTGACAAAAATTGACAATATTTGCCATAATGAAATAATCAGAAAAATCAACACTTGTTAATTATGACTACAGTAAATATTTCTCTTCCCGATTCTATGCGGGATTTTATCAATGAACAGGTAGAAAAAGGTGGTTACAGTACAACTAGCGAATATATTAGACACCTGATTCGTCAAGACTTAGAAAGAGTTCAACAATCACGAATAGAAAAGTTATTATTGGAAGGATTAGATAGCGGTGACGCAATAGAAATTACAGATGAATGGTGGGAACAAAAACGCTTCCAACTTATTGAAAGAATTCGCAAATCATAGCAATGAGTAGACGAATTATAATTAGACCAAAGGCTAGTGCTGATCTGGATGAACAGTTTGCTTATATTGCACAGAGTAATTTCGATGCAGCATTGAGTTTTTTTGATGCTACTAGGCAGACTTTTTCACAAATAGCACAACTACCGGGTATTGGTAGTATTTATGATATTGGAAATCCTCGTTTAGTGGGTTTGCGAAAGTGGCAGGTTAAAGGATTTGAAAAGCATCTAATTTTTTATTTGCAAGGGGATGAATATATTGAAATTATCCGGTTAATTTATGCTGCACGGGATATTTCACAGATATTAGCAGAAGAAGAATAGTTATATTTATTAAATGGGCGATCGCATTTCCCAAATACCCTCAAACAGCGATCGCATTCCCAACATCCCCAAAACAGCGATCGCACCCTCCAAACCCCAAAAAGTGATCGCATACCACCACATCCTCAACAAGCGAACTGACAAGTCAGCGATTGCGCTATTGCACTCCCAACATCCCCCAACAGAGGTTACTACGGAGTGATATCTCTTCGAGTCCCGTCAGGGATACGCTATCGTATCTGTTTATGATTTTGTACCTTCCAATAATTTGTTAGACTTTAGTTTTGGTTGTAGTGTAACAACCTTATGTCCGCTTGAGTTTTGCTTTTTTTGCAAGTCCAAAAATATGGCACGCAAATCATAGTTAAAGGACTTAGCGTAGACTTCTCGAATGTGATGAATTTCTTCTACAATTTCATCTTCCCACATAATTTATCGCTCCATTAATTCGTAAGGTGTACAAATAGTTGGCATTTCATAGCCAAAGTCTAAATCTTTCTCTATCAAAAAGCAATATCTTAGGCATGAATATCGCACTTCCTCCATATCCCAAACAGCGATCGCACCTCCAACATCCCCAAAAAGCGATACCTTTGGTAAGCTAACGCTAACGCTTATTTATAGTGTATAGTTCAAGTAATAACATCAGCTAAATTTGCCCATAGTAAAAAGTATGTTGCAAGCAATAGAAGGAATTTACAAAGATGGTAAAGTAGAACTTAAAGAATTACCATCTGATATTTCAGAAAGTCTGGTTATTGTCACTTTTTTAAAGTCGGAAAAAAATCAGCATAAAAATCAAATGATGAAGTTTGGTATGTTTTCTGGTAACAACCAGTCAACAGAAGCAGATTTTGAAATTGCTGAATTTCATGGGGATAGTGAGGACAGTTTAGACTGGTGATAATAAATTATGAAATATGTCCTAGATACTCATGCTTTAATCTGGTTTCTTGAAGGTAATTTAAAGTTAGGTGCAAATGCTAAAACTATCCTTTGTGATCCTAATTCACAGTTAGTTATTCCTGCAACTACTTTAGCTGAAGCTGTTTGGATTGTAGAAAGAGGTAGAACATCTATTCCTACTCCTAAAGATGTAATTTTAGCAGTAGAAGCTGATCCTCGTGTGGTAATTTATCCCCTGGATCAAGATGTTATTGAAATGACTATGAGTTTATATTCTATTAATGAAATGCACGATAGACAAATTGCGGCAACTGCGTTAGTTTTAGCCAGTAAAGTTGAGGTTGTGTATTTATTGACTTGCGATCAAAATATCACTGCGTCGGGTTTGGTTGCTATTGTTTGGTAGTTTGTAAATGAAGTCTATTTTAGCGATACCTTCGGTGCGCTTCGCTACGCACTTCCCCACATCTCCAAACAGCGATACCTTCGGTAAGCTTCGCTAACGCACTCCCAACATCCCCTAACAGCGATCACACCCCCACATTGCTAGATATACCACCGAATAAAGGCTTTAATATTAGACTACCATCAGCATTACGTTCAATTTTGATTAATTCATTAATTTGACATAATTCAAAAAATTGATTATCTGTTATTGGAATTGATGGAGGTAGATAGAGAGTGATAAAATTCATATTTCTTCTAAACCAATGTCATAACTTGTTCATATTCTTCCTTGTGACTTTGCAAAGCATCCCAAACATCAACCTTTTGCTGAAGATTTAACCATAATCTTGGTCCATTTCCCAATGCTTTACCCAGACGAATTGCAATATCTACCGTAATAGATTTTTCACCATTAATAATTTCCTGAATTGTTTGATTAGATACTCCTAAAATTTCTGCAAAATTGCTATAATTAATATCTAAATCATCTAAAATATCTGCAATTACTTCACCAGGATGTATTGGTCTTACTAATCTATCTTGAGTTATATCTTGCAGATTATTCATAATTAATACTCCTTAATAATTTGGGTGGCTTTATTTAACGATGTTCAATCATCCAAGATTATATTAGCACAACATTCATTAATGGTAATCTTCTAAATTGACATCATAAGCATCCCCATCTTCAAATTTAAACGTTATCCGCCAGTTTCCTGATACTTTAATTGACCAAGTTCCTTTTCTGTCTCCTTTTAATTCATGCAAATCATATCCCGGTAATCTTATATCATCTACAATTAAAGCTGAGTCTATAACTTCTAATCTAATTCTAATTTTCTTTTCTAGGTTTGCTGGTATTCCTTTATTAAAATTTTCTCTGAATAGATTTTGTAATGCTTTACTTTTAAATGTTTTAATCATCTTGAATTTTATATCATTATGTAGATTATACAAAATTTCTACCTACAGTTACGCGATCGCACTCCCAAGACTCCAAAAAGCGAACTGACAAGTCAGCGCTTCGCGCAATCGCACTCCCAAAACCTCAACAAGCGATACCTTCGGTAAGCTAACGCTAACGCATCCCTTGACAAAATATTTTCATAAAATTAACATGAAATCATCAAATAATTTATTGTAATTATGATGTTTAACTTACGCGATATTCACCCTTTATCAGAATTTCAGCGCGGAGCAAAGATGTTTCTGGATAAGTTAAAGGAAACTAAAGCTCCTATTGTGCTGACTGTTAATGGTAAAGCTGCTGCTGTGGTTCAAGATGCTGAAAGTTATCAAAAACTGATTGATAAACTGGAATTATTAGAATCTGTTGCAAAGATACGTCAAAGTATAAATGAGTTTGAGCAAGGCGAGGGTATGCCCTTAAATCAAGCATTTGCAGAATTTAAACAAAAATATGGCATACCGGATTGAGATTTCACCTAGTGCTATAGCTGATATTGAGAGTATTTTCTTGTGGATAAAAGAAGATTCACAGGAAAGGGCTTTTCGTTGGGTGCGGGGATGTTATGAAATTATGCTGACGTTGGAAAATTTTCCTCAACGTTGTTCTTTAGCCATAGAAAGTAAGTATATGGGAACTGAAGTTCGACAACTTCTTTACCAAAAACAATTTTTGATTTTATTTACAGTTCAACACCTTGAGGAAGAGGAAGGAGTTGTCTATATTCATCGCGTGCGTCATGGTTCTCAGCAGAGATTAGAAAATATACAGGATTTATATGGAGATGAGTGATAAAATTCGCGACTGAATAGCGATCGCACTCCCAGCATCCCCCAAACAGCGATACCTTCGGTAAGCTTCGCTAACGCACTCCCACACCCCCCAAACAGCGATCGCATCCCCCACATCCCCCAAACAGCGATACCTTCGGTGCGCTTCGCTAACGCCTGTCGTTATCCCACTATTTTCTCTTAACTGGTATAATCATTCCTATAATTCACTGTTTAAAGCAACTATGCAAATTAAAGAAATGACGGCGGAACAGTTACAAAACTTAATCCGTAACACAGTAGATGAAATGCTAGATGAATACTTTGGTGATCCTGATGAGGGTAGGGAAATCAAAGAATCATTTAAGCAGAGTTTATTGGAAATTCGGCGTAAACGTCAAGAAGGAAGACCTACTATTCCTCTAGACGAAGTTTATAAAAGGTATGGGATAGAACGTTAAATGAGTTATTCTGTCAGTTTTGAATCAGAGTCTATCACTGATTTAGATAATTTAGATCAGGTTGTGCGTCTGCGGATTCTGAATAAAATTCAATGGTTAAGTGGAAATTTTGAGCAGATAACTCCTCTATCTCTTACAGGTCAATGGTCAGGTTTTTATAAGTTAAGAGTGGGTGATTATCGAGTTATTTATGAGTTAGACTTAGAAAAACAATTAATCATTATTGTTAGAATTGGTCATCGTAGAGAAATTTATTAGATCAACATCCCCAACAAGCGATACCTACGGTAAGCTAACGCTAACGCACTTCCTCCACTTTCTAAAACAGCGATACCTTCGGTGCGCTTCGCTACGCACATCCCCAAACCTTCAAACAGCGATTTTACTCCCAAAACCACAAACGTGATCGCACCGTTAAGTTAATTTTTTTATTAAATTCTGTAGTAATTTTTATAAATTGATTACTCTTAAAGTATGAACTTAAAGTATGAAAAAGTCTACTCAATAGGAAAAATAAAATGATTATTAGCGTTAGCAGACGTACTGATATTCCAGCATTTTACTCTACGTGGTTTATTAACCGTATACGCGCAGGTTATTGTACCGTTCCCAATCCTTTTAATCGTAATCAAATTTCTCATATAAACCTAACTCCAGAAAATGTAGAAATGATAGTTTTCTGGACAAGAAACCCTAAACCTTTGCTTTCCTATTTACCTAAATTAGATGAAAGAGGATATAAATATTATTTTCAGTTTACTGTGATGAACAATCATAATTTTATAGATACTAACAAATCTGATTTATCTCATACTATTAAAACATTTCAGCAATTAGCTAATTTAATAGGCTATGAAAAAGTTATTTGGCGATATGATCCTATTATTTTTAGCAATTCAGGTAAAATTGATTGTAATTTTCATCTTGATCAATATAAAGTTATTGCTAGTCAATTGTCTGGTTATACTCAGAGGTGTGTAATTAGTTTTATGGATAAATATCAAAAAAATAATAAGCGTCTAAAGAAAATAGAAAAAGAACAAAATATTGAGTTTTTGAATTTTGAGAATATTCCTGAAGTTTTTAGTAAATTTATACCCTCCTTAGTGAATATTGCAAATACATATAATATGCAAGTTTTTACTTGTTCCGAGTCAATAAATTTAGAATTTTATGGAATCAATCATGGTAAGTGCATAGATGATAATTATATTCATCAAGTATTTAATATAAAAGTTAATCATCAAAAAGATTCTGGTCAAAGAGAAACCTGTGGTTGTGTTAAAAGTAAAGACATTGGTATGTATGATACTTGCTTATTTGGGTGTCAATATTGCTATGCAACCACAAGTTTTGATCAAGCAAGAGAAAATCACCGACTACATCATCCTGAATCACCTTCTTTAATTGGATGGTATGATCTTGAAAAGAAATCTGATGTTAGACAATTAGAA
Organism: Sphaerospermopsis sp. LEGE 08334; assembly: GCF_015207205.1. NCBI lineage: Bacteria > Bacillati > Cyanobacteriota > Cyanophyceae > Nostocales > Aphanizomenonaceae > Sphaerospermopsis > Sphaerospermopsis sp. LEGE 08334. The sequence goes on from NZ_JADEXH010000018.1 coordinate 47,075, forward strand.
CTATTTTAATAGTCAATTATTGCCATTGAAGGAACTAATATGGGATATCATCATCTAATAAATCTTCACTACTATATTCACCTTTACGAATCACCAGAAATAAAAATCTAATTCGGTAACGAGGAATTAAACCATCTTCCCCAGTTAGTAGATTTTGCCTAACTATCCCAGGAATTTTTAAGGAAGAAGCAATTTCTAATTCACCCCGTTCAATAATTTGATAATCATTTCTTTGATTAGCAATTTTAGCAATATCTTCTAATATTCTCCGATTTTGATCATAAGCAAGCAAATCACCAATAATGATAAAACTATTCAAGGGAGCGCGATCAAGTAAAAATTTAATATTTTCTTGAGTAGCTGAGGTATTCCATATTTCATTTAGACAATTTTGAAATATAAACAGATGACAATTACTAATATCTTCTGCTATTCCTTCAAAAGCATTATCTGAACATAGATCAAACTTGCTGACTGTTCCAGAAATATCACCTTTCCAGAGTTGGGGAACTATAAAATTTTTGGTGATATCTCGACTTAATTTCCATTGCTCAGAAGCGATATCATAAATCTTAACTATCATAGATTTAGTTTCTGGACAATGTTCTGTAAGAAATTGACCTAAACCAGCTACTTCAAGACATGGACCTGCACCAAAAAAGCAAGCGTTTATCTGTTCTGGAAAAGTGAATATTTCTGGAGATAGTCGCAAAATTTCCAAAGTCATTTGGACATAGTGAGGATAGTACCGAATTAAATAAGCTGCTTGAACTTGAGGATCAGAATAGTCTACTTTTACCGTATTTGAGCGATAGGATTTCCATAGGTATTTTGCAGCATTTTGTAAAGATTTAAGATAACTCTCAAATGTCTGATGAAGATTAGGATTATAAAAATCTGGGGAGTTTTTTAATCCTTCTAAAATATACTCGTATAGTTTTTCCATCAAATTGATACACCCTGAGTTAAATTAGTGAATAATTCTAAAGGTTAAATTGATTCGTGGCTGAATTTCTTTAGCTGTTTTAGCAATTTGATGTTGCCAAAAATGCTGAGTTTTACCTTGCATTAATAGCAAACTACCACTGGTTAAATCAATATCAATCTTGTGATTTTTTGAATGCTTATGTCGTAAGGAAAAACGACGGGTTGCACCAAAACTAACAGAAGCAATAATGGGATTTTGTCCTAATTCTGGTTCATCATCACTATGCCAAGAAACACTATCTTTACCATCTCGATATAAATTGAGAAGAACACTATTAAAATTAACTTGAGCGATTTCTTCAATCTTGGATTTAATTAATTTTAATGTTGTATTCCAAGGTTCTGGATGTTGTTCTATACCAGAATAGGTATATGATTTCCCTTCATCTCCATACCATGCTGTTAATCTTGGTATAGGCATTTGCTTACCAAAAAATTGGATTATTTCTTGTTTCCAGTTCACGCTAGAATATAAATCTGAAAAAAGCTGATTGCTTTCTTTAGTGCTAAAAAAATTCGGATATAATATCACTTCTCCATCAGTAGAAATAATTGTTTTTTTATTAACGTGATTTTCTAAAATCACATTATTAGTATCTGGCAGATAGTCCCAAAGACTGATTTGATTATACATGATTTGATTAAATCTCCGCAATTATACATTTGTTGAAATCATCTGCTGTGGTTCAGGATGCTGAAAGTTATCAAAAACTTGCAGCAATATTTACTTTTACCTCTATTTGCTTAATAAATTATTAGCCTTATCATAATTATGATATCATGTCAATAGATAATCTAAAGTTACAAGTTTACAAGCAATACCTTCAGTGCGCTTCGCTAACGCAATTCCCAATATCCCTAAACAGCAATCATTTTAAATTTCCAAAACCAGTAATTTACTCCTCTACTTCTGGTTTATGACTGGAATCACCATCAATCAAAAATGTTGATAGTTTATAATAAGGGTCTTCTTTTTCCTTGTTTTTAACCTCATTAATAATTGTTGCTATTTCTTCAACTGTTCTAGATATTAGCAATTGTATTAATTGATGTATTAAGTCTAAACGAGATTTTTTCGATGAAAAAAAGTTTTTGTCTAAACTTTCACATAATCTTCTAATTTCAACAGATTCAATGAGAATTTCTTTATTCTTCAAAGAAGATTCAAATTCAATAAGTAACTTATATTTTTCTGGTTCGTTATTTTTTAAATCTATAGGTATTTGTGTCTTTGGTGATTCGGATTTTGCTTTACTACTAAAAGATTTGGGTTGAAATTTACTATTATTAGAGGATAGATACGTAAATAAATTTGATGTCACACCTGCTTCCTGCAATAAATTTACCGCTTCTGAGATTTCTGTCTCAGAAAATTCTTCTTGAATAAGAGCTATGCGTAAAGCAATGTGTAATATTTTACTTTTCATCTTAATTTTACCGCCTTTAAAAACTCTTCTGCAACTTTATCAAAATTATATTTTACATCTGTACGCGCTCGTGGTGTGTTAAAAATAGGTTGCCTTTCTCTTGAACCTGCGGCAAAAGACCTAGAACGATGTACTGTACTTTCAAAAACTTTCCACCCGTAGTTTTCAGCTATATTTCTCACACTTCGACATGAAGTAATTTCTTCTGGAGACATATCTTTATTATGATCATTAAAAATGATTCCCGCAATTTCAAGTTTTTGGTTTCTGTTTATTTCTTTATATTTTTTGAGAGACTTAACCAAGAGTGGTAGACCAATAGCTGCTAAAAACTCCGGTTTAACTGGTACAATTACGTATCTACTTGAATTATAAGCTGCTGTTGTTAAAAGTGACTCAGTTGGAGCGCAATCAATAATAATTAGATCATAGTGATGATTTATCGCAGATAAAGATTGTGGTAGTATTTGTCCAATTTTACATTTGGGATCTATTAGACTCCAAGCTAAATCAAGTCTAGATGCAATCAGATGCAATGTAATACCAGCAAAATCTGGTACATCGTGAACAGGTATGGATGATCTAGGCTCATTAAAAATATCTACTACAGTAGGTTGATTATTTTGAATATAACGTAAATATCTTTCAGCACCCATAAAATACTGACTAAGATTTGCTTGTGGGTCTAAATCAATAGCTAATACCCTTAACCTCATTTTCCAAGCACAATACCAAGCTAGATTAAAAGTTAGTGTCGTTTTACCGACTCCACCTTTCATATTAATCATAGATACTACTGTTGCCATATCAAATGATTACCCCTTTAATAGTCAGCATATATTTTTGTAAAAATTACCAATTACCAAATCATCCCCAAATTCAAAACAAAACCCTTTAAAACATCTTCCCCCGAAACCGTAACAGGAGAATCCAAAACCTCAACCTCCTTACCTGGTCTATAAATTTCCACCTGACGAGATTTACGATTAAGTAATAAACCCAAACGTACACCATTGTCAATATATTCCCTCATCTTTTCCTGTGTAGTCTTCAAACTATCACTAGGAGAAAGTAACTCAATTACAAAATCAGGACAAATAGGAGGAAACTTTTGTTTTTCCTCATCAGTTAAAGCATTCCATCTTTCCAACTTTATCCAAGAAGCATCAGGAGAACGATCCGCACCATTTGGCAATTTAAAACAAGTAGAAGAATCAAAAACTATACCCTCTTTATTTTGCTCATTCCAAATCCAAACTTGAGCAGTAATACCCGCATTCCGATTTCCCGTTTCCCCTCCCGTTGGTGGCATAATAATTAAATCCCCATTTGCTGTTCTTTCAAATCTCAATTCTCGGTTATTTTGACATAGCTGAAAAAACTGATCATCAGTCATATCTATCACTGATTTTAAACTCACAGTTAAAGCATTCATAACTACATCCCACAATTACAAAAATTATCACTTTACTCAAATCATAAACTAATCTCTCTCTTTCTCCGCGCCTCTGCGCCTCTGCGTGCAAAAAAACAAAATCTCAAAAATAGGCAGGTATAAAACCTGCCCATCTAAACTTATTCTATACCTTCAATCCGATTTTCCACCTCCTGATACAACTCTCTCAACCTGTCTAAATTCTCCTCACTCGTCTCCCAATAACCGCGACCATTCACTTCCAACAAAGTAGAAACAATCTTGCGGAAAGAATGAGGATTCAAATTCATCAGACGTTTCTGCATTTCCTCGTCTTTAATAAACGTCTCATTGGTTTCCTCATAAACCCAGTTATCCACAGCACCAGCAGTCGCACTCCAACCAGTGGTATTCACCAACCGCTTAGACAGTTCCCGCACACCTTCGTAACCGTGAGACAACATCCCCTCATACCATTTGGGGTTTAACAACTTCGTCCGCGCATCCAAACGCACAGTTTCCGATAAACTTCTCACCTGTGCATTCGCGGTAGTGGTATCTGCAATGTAAGACGCAGGTTTCTTACCATCTCCACGCAGACTTGCAACTAATTTTGTGGGATCTGAATCAAAATAATGAGACACATCCGTTAAACTGATCTCCGAAGAATCAAGGTTTTGGAAAGTTGCGTCAGCAGTTTTCAATGTAGTTTCAAAAATCTGCCGTGACTCATCCATCACACCTGGGTTATCAGAATTGAAAGAGAAAGATTTGCGTTTCAAATACATTTCTTGCAACTCTGCTTCACTATCCCAAGTGCTATTCTCCACAGCCAGGTTAATATTAGAAGAATAAGAACCAGAAGCATTAGAAAATACACGGGTTGCCGCTTGACGCAGATTAATTCCCATCTCCTCCGCTTGCTGTAAAGCGTGTTTCCGCACAAAGTTCATTTCCAAGGGTTCATCAGCTTCAGCAGCCATTTTTACACCTTGATCCAGTAAATTCATCTGGTTGATGAACAGGTCGCGGAATACACCAGAACAGTTAATTACTACGTCAATTCTAGGACGACCCAATTCTTCTAAAGGTATCAATTCCAACTTGTTCACCCGTCCGAGAGAATCGGGAACAGGACGCACTCCCACCATCCACATAATTTGGGCTAGGGATTCCCCGTAGGTTTTGATGTTATCTGTACCCCAGAGGACACAGGCGATGGTTTCTGGCCAATTTCCACCATTTTCCGCCTTGTTGCGTTCTAACAGCCTGTCAACAACGATTTTCGCAGACTGGACAGCCGCAGTAGTGGGGATAGATTGGGGATCTAAGGCGTGTATATTTTTACCAGTTGGCAATACGTCAGGGTTACGGATGGGGTCGCCACCGGGTCCGGGTAAAATATATTCACCTTCCAATCCTTGCAATAAACCACCGAGTTCGTTATCTGCACATACTTGTTTTAAGCAAAATTCCAAATACTCAAACAAGGGTTTTAATGCAGAGGTGTCAACGTTGTTAAAACCTGATTGATACAAAGATTCTACCCAAGGTTCTTTTTTACCCATGTTGAAGAAATTCAACTTGGATACTAAGGAAACTCGACCTTCTGCATCAATTTGTTCTTGTACTAAAGCTGCTACAGCCGCACGGGTAGCCATTGTAATGTCTTGTAACAATTGCACATCGGCTAAAATGCCTTTGTCGCTGTTGCGGTAAATTTCCTCAATGTTGCGGCCTAAGCTGTTAGCAATGATGGATGGTAGTCCAAGTATACCGTCTTCTTGCCGATCTAAACTGGCAATATTCACTAAAGTGGCGATCGCCTCTTCCGCAGAAGGTGGTTTACCAATAACGTGCAAACCGCAAGGTAATAAGCGAGATTCAATTTCCATTAACTTGCGATAAACGATACCGACGATATTATCCCGTTCTTCAGAGGACATATCTTTTGCGTCGGTTTCGGGCAGGTCAATATCTTTATCTAAGTTCACAATCCGGCATTTGTCAACGATCGCATTAACAATGGAAACTCCCCGGCCGCTATCTTTCAAAGTTTGGTAAGAACCTATCAACTCACTGAGTTCTTTCAAACCCTTGTATAAACCAGCATTTTCCGCAGGTGGAGTTAGGTAAGAAATTGTTTCTGCATAACTGCGACGTTTAGCAATTGTCGCTTCACTGGGGTTATTCGCTGCGTAATAATACAGGTTGGGAATTGTGCCAATTAGTTGATCTGGGTAACAATCTCCAGACATCCCCATCTGTTTACCGGGCATAAACTCTAATGAGCCGTGTGTACCAAAATGTAAAACGGCATCAGCACCCCAAATTCTTTCTAAATAGGTGTAGTATGCAGCGAAACCATGATGAGGACTAGCGGAACGAGAGAACAACAAGCGCATCGGGTCGCCTTCATAACCAAAGGTGGGTTGAACACCGATGAAGACATTACCGAAATGCTTACCGTATACTAATAGATTTTGTCCGTCGCTGTTTAAGTTTCCTGGTGGTGGTCCCCAGTTTTCTTCTAAGCGTTGGGAGTATGGTGTCAGTGCTTCATATTCGGGTACTGACATTTTGTAAGCGATGTTGAGTTCAGGACTTGCATATTGCGCTTGTGCATCGTGGATCACTTGTTCCATCAACTCTTTCGCGGTTTCAGGGATGTCCCGCACGTCGTAACCGTTGTTTCTCAGTCCTTTGAGAACTTCATGAATAGAACCAAATACATCTAAATATGCCGCAGTTCCCACGTTACCTTTATCGGGGGGGAAGCTGAAAACGGTGATGGCGACTTTTTTGATTAATTTGGGTTTGCGGCGTAAACTTGCCCATTTTAAGGCGCGTTGGGCAACAATTTCTACACGGTCTTGTAAGGCGATCGCTCTACCTGTTGCCCCATCTTTACCGGATAGGATAATAGGTTCAATTGCTCCGTCTAGTTCGGGAATAGCAATCTGTAAAGCCACTTGAATGGGATGTAACCCCAAATCGCTATCTAGCCATTCTTCGGTGGTTTGGAAGACCAAAGGCAATGCCACCATGTAGGGACGGTTTAATTTTTTTAATGCTTCGATAGCTTTGGGATGGTCTTGTCTAGCAGGTCCACCTACTAAAGCAAAACCGGTTAAGGAAACAACCGCATCTACTAAAGGTAATCTGGTTGTAGGTTCGTAGAAATAAGCATCTACAGGTTTAGAGAAATCCAAACCACCAGCAAATACAGGCAGAACTTTTGCACCTAAAGATTCTAATTCCTGGACAATTGCTACATAATGTGCATCATCTCCAGTCACTAGGTGAGTTCTTTGTAAAACCAAACCAACACAAGGTGCGAGGGGGTCTTTGAGATTTCGGGAAATATCCCTGCGGACAGAATACCAGTTCAGATATTCTCGCACATCTTCAAACATATTTGGCGCTAAGGGATGCCAAATACCCATGTCAGGATAAACTACTGGTGCTTGATAGTCAGCAGCAGCTAATTTTTGTTTATCTTCCCCTTTTAAGACGTATTTATCAGCCAGCATCAGCAGGAAGTTTTCCAGGTTTTCTGCTGAACCACCTAACCAATACTGAAAACTGAGCATGAAGTTTCTCGCGTCTTGTGCTTTTTCCATTGGGAGGAATTTCAGCACTTGGGGAAGGGTACGCAAGAGCTTTAACATTCCATCTTGGAAACCAGCGCCAGATTTCTCTTTACGCTTTTTCATGAAGTTGGCAATAACGCTCTTAGATTGTCCCAACTGCGCCAAGGAGAAGCTACCCATTTTATTAAGACGCATAACTTCGGGCATGGAGGGGAACACAACCGCTACATCAAAGTTATCGCGGTGGGGTTCGACTGCTGCGACGAGTTTCTGCGCTAAGTCTTCAATAAATATCAGGGAAGCGATGAATATATTAGCACTGGCTATATCGCGTTTGAAATCTTCATAGTTTTCCGAGTCACGCAGTTCTTCAATTAAATAACCGCTAATTTCGATGGCCACGCTGGGGTGGTTAGCGTTAATTTCCCGCACTGCTTGAGATAAGGAACTTTGATATTGAGACTCAAGGACAACATAAACGACTTTAATCAGATTGCGTCCGCGTAGGTCGTCTGGTGCAATATGTCTAATTGTGGACTTGACCTGGGTGAACATTCAGATAAGCTCCTTTAAAGCGTGTTCTCATGAAGTTGTTCACGGCTAATATGGCCGTTTGTAACTCCAATTATTTTCGGCAATAAGAGTTTTTTAGCAGAAAACTCTCATTCTGTGGGGGTTTTGTCCTATATCTGACACAAAATGATATAGAAAATGACATATTTATTCATGAATCTTAACAAAGAATGCAGGTTCTCTCACTTGTTTGTAAATTCTGTTTACATTGATATTTTGTTATGTGACAAAAGATTCACGCAGATAGTATTGTAATATTTTGGGTTTGAGTTGGGCGATAGGGATATTATCTAGAAAAGTTCTGCATAGCTTGACAAGAATCATTTGTGATGCTTACTATATAAAGTTGTATATAAAAATGTTATACAGAAAAATTCTGTGTAATAACTGGTTATACCAAATCAAATACAACTATTGGTAAATAAGTAGTGACAATGACAATACCTGTAGAGCTTATTATTCTAAGTTTGCCGGATAAACTCCGCTTATTCATATTAAATGCTTCACTAAAAAATCGTCATTATTCAACATCTAGGATATTTCTGGACTCCGAAGCCGATTTTCTTATAAAAAGATTGCTCTATGCGGTAGATTGGGATCTTCTAAAGGGTTATATGTTTGAACACCATGGTCTTTCGGGAAATCGTCCAAACATCATTGATAGATTTATTACGAACGTTAATCCTAGCCTAGTCGAAACTGTTATCTCAATTCATGAAATGTACCAGAACTATGACACAGCAAAGTTTTTGAGGCGGCTTGTACAGGCACATAAACTGATTTCCAATCGTTTACTTTCTGAAGAAATTGCACAGGATAGAGGTAAGGATCGTGGCTCATCTGTTAGAAGCTACCGCCCAACTGCTCCTATTTCTGAAGAAATTGCACAGGATAGAGGTGAGGATGAGAGAAATTCCTACATTGATCCAGATGTTTACCATGCAAGTTATACTAATGATCCGTTAGATGGTGTGGATTGGGGTGATCCATCAACGTTTAACGAAGCAGCTTGGGATCAAATTAATGATAGGGATTGACTGCTATTCTTAAGGCTATCGCCATTTACAAAAAGTTGGAATTGCAATCATTTAAAATTAGGGTAGTTGTGAGCGATAGCCTGAGTAATCTATAACTTGTGGCATAATCATAATGTAAATTTTAGGAATACCAGCAAACTAAACTTGCCATGAACGTAGAAACGTTTGAAGCGTCCGTCCAGTATAATGACATGGTTGGCTCTGTATCAGTTGATAATGCCGATCAATCTTCAATATCTTGCTGGCTTGATAAAAAAAATCTGAAAGAATCAAATGAGCGATTGTTTGGGATAAAAGTGTTGTCCATCGAGGATAATGTTAGCGTAGTGTTCTTGCTAATTACAGGCGAAAATATGGATACGCTAAGAGAAAAGATTGATGGTGGACAAGTACCACTACAGGTAAGACGCATTAAAGAAGAAATGCCATTGCCTGAATTTTTCAGCTTATTCAAGCGATTTAATCTCACGCTCTCGCCGAATCAGAACAAGCATACAACTAAGGGAATTGAATTTAAAGGAATATTAGATGGGGTTAAATATCAGTATGAAGATTGACCCATTGTTTTCATGTTAGCTTCTTACAAAATAATCAATAATTGCGTTGTGGGAAATTGGGGATTATTTTTGTCAGAATCAGGATAACCAGGATTAAAGGATTTACAGGATATAATTTAATGATTATTGGTGAAAAATTCAGGATGACTTTATTTACCATCATCCAGAAAAATACAACATTCACTATTAACAAATAACCAAGCAATTACATCCTGTACATCCTCAAATCCTGGACATCCTGATTCAGACAAAATAATCCGCGTTCATCTGCGTTCATCTGCGTTCTCCCCTAAATCAAGAAAAATAGGCGATAGTAAAAAGTAGGCGATCGCTCTTTTTATGTGCGAAATGAGTTAAGCGATCGCTGTTTGGGGATAAGTTGGGAGTGCGATATTTCATTATTAGCAAAGCTACAAGAGAAATACTAAAATAAATAAAGTAATTCAGTTGAGAGCATTTATGCAACAAACTAACACATTTGAAGAAGTTCTCAATCTAGTGACTGACCTACCACTTGATCAACAAGAACTACTAATTAGTATCCTACAACGTCGAATAGCTGATATGCGACGAAAAGAATTAGCAAGTTCATCACAGGAAGCACTAGCTGAATTTAGAACTGGTAATCTTAAACCTCAAACCGCAACTGAAGCGATCACTGAATTAAGAACTTACTTAAATACTAATGAAACATAATGAGAAAACTAGTTCTTACTTCTCGCTTCAAGCGATCCTTGCGAAAATTCATCAAACATGATCAGAATTTACAAGCACGTATTGAGGAAACATTACAGCAAATGGAAACAGATTTATTTGCTGCTAACCTTGCTACCCATCAGTTAAAAGGTGAATTTGATGGTTTACGTGCTTGTTCCTGTGGATATGACTGTCGGATTATTTTCTCCATCGAAAAAGATGATGAAACTGGTGAAGAAATAGTGGTTCTTTTAAACATAGGTTCTCATGATGATGTCTACTAAAGAAGAAGTCGGGAATCTTAAACCCAGTTTATAATCTTCTTTGCGTCCTCTGTGTCTGGAGTGGTTCATTATTTCTTCAACTAGGAAAATTACAGATTAATCAATAATCAAGAATTGGTTTGTAATCAGTTAGTAATGAATTTGTCAGAATCAGGATAACCAGGATTAAAGGATTGACAGGATGTGATTTAATAATTGTTAGTGAAAAATTGGGGATAATTTTATTTACCATCATTCATACAAATACAATATTAACCACCAACAAACAAATTAACAATTACATCCTGTACATCCTCAAATCCTGGACATCCTGATTCAGACTATTTACCATCATCCAGAAAAATACAACATTCACTATCAACAAATAACTAAAAAATTACATCCTGTACATCCTCAAATCCTGGACATCCTGATATGGTTACGCCACGCTTCGCTATCAGACAAAAATCTGTATTCATCCCTTAATTAATGCTGATATATTAATCCCAAGGACTAAAAACATTAACAGACGAAAAACCAAAATCACTAATATTACGAGTAACAATAATCAGATTATTTTCAGATGCAGTTGCAGCAATCAAACTATCCATAATTGGTAGTTTTTTACCTTCTGCTTCAGATTTACCACAAATTTTTGCCCAAGTATCAAGAATATTCTCGTTTAAAGGTAAAATTCGATTAGCAAATCTCTGTTCAAGTTTTTGTAGCCATTTCTCCAATTTTTGATAGCGACTAGGTTGAGATTTTTCTATTCTCACAACTCCCTTTTTAATTTCCGCAATAGTGATGATACTAATAAACAAACTACTTTCTTCTTGTACATCTATCCAGTTAATAACTCTTTCACAAGGTTGTTTTTTGACATATTCAGAAATAACACAAGTATCTAATAAATAAGTCATAATATAATATCTCTACCTGTATCTTCATTTCGTTCAAATAATGTTTCATTTTCTTCTAATTCAGGTAAAAGCAGTAATTCTGATAACTTAACCTGAGATTTATCTGATGGAGAAATCTTAATTTTCTCCAACTCATACAACCAACGTTTAAGAATAGTATTTTGTTCTTCTACTGGCAAAGTTTCCACTGTTGCTATCACTTTCTGAAGTAATTCTGTAGTCATAATTTCCTGTGGGAATAAAGGTATTTATCTATTATAGCTTAAACTAGGAATAATCTATGAATTATTTTTGTCTGAATTAGGATAACCAGGATTAAAGGATTTACAGGATATAATTTAATAATTATTGGTGAAAAATTCAGGATGATTTTATTTACCATCATCCAGACAAATACAACCTTATTTTTACATCCTTGCATCAATTCCATCGCTACATAACCAGGTAAAGCAATTTCTTCATCTCCTAAAGAACTTAACCAAATAATTGCAGGTGGATATTTACGCAGAAAATCAATAACAATATCACTATCTAGGAGAATCATAATCTCTCCTTTGGGACTGTTCACGTAACTGACGAGCGTAAACAAGACTATCTGTAATATCGTCCCTTTCTTCCCATAAACCTATCACACTCGAATCAAGTAACTCACGAGCAGTTAATACTTTTTTCTTTGAAAGTAGGGGAGATGATAGCACAATTACCTCTACAATAGTTCCCTCTGGTAATTCAGTTATAGGTAATTCAATTTTGCCATTTTTACCAACAGTTGCTTTTTGTTTAATTCCAGTAATCATGATTTATCTTGATTTACTTATTTATTGTTATTATAACATAGTCATACAACATTCAGCACCAACAAAAAACCAACCAATTACATCCTGTACATCCTCAAATCCTGAACATCCTGATATGGCTACGCCACGCTTCGCTATCAGACAAAAATTATCCGCGTTCATCTGCGTTTATCTGCGTTTTCTATCCTGTATATCCTAATTAAGACAAAATAATTCTGACTTTTGACTAAAGATACTTTTCAATCTTATTACTCATCTAAAACAAAAGAAACAAAAGCAGTTCCTTCAGGTAAACTTTGACTAATAAACTTTTTAGCTATAGACACACTTTCTTGATAATCATCAATTTCACTTAAATCTAATGAACCTGGATCTTCAGCAATTTGATTATCAACATAACACCATAAATTTACACCTAATATTAAAATCTCCCTTTCTGCAATTTCTTTAATAAACTCCAGCGCATCAGCAGGAGATAATAGTAATTCTCCGGCTTTAATAATTCCCGTTGCTTGATATTTGTCAATTAACTTCATATTTTTTACTCCTATTTCATTGATACTGTTTAGTATTGTTTTTCAATCCATTTAGGATCATTAATATCACTGACTTGAACTACATCACCTGTAATATCATTGCAGACGATATATGCACCATCACTACGGTAATATACAGTAGCAGGATCATCTTTCCTTGTACCATCTATATTATATCGTCTATCTCTTGTGTGTTCAGTTTTGGCAGGATTTAAGTAAACTAATTCAAGCATTTCTTCAGTCCACCCTCTTTTACTCATTTGTTTTTTGATTTTTGCCCCAATATTTAATTTTTGCATATAATTTACTGGGAATACCAACGGAGTAAACACCATCTCAATGCTACTAGACAATTAGTAGATTCTCATGGGTACTGGGTTTGTTTTTACAAAATTGGGATGCTCCCTTAATTTTCACCTTAATTTTTACATTGAATCCAAATAACGCCGTAATTTACTACTAATAACATCAATTACTGTTACTACTACCAATAGCACTAACATCATGGTTGTAGCTTTGTTGTATTCAAAACCATCTATATAACTTTTTAACTGAAAACCTATTCCACCAGCACCTACTACACCCAATACGGAAGCAGCACGGATATTGTACTCAAACATCCACAAAGTATAGCCTAATCCCAAGGGTAAAACTTGGGGTATTATTCCATATTGAACTACTTGAATTCTTGATGCACCAATTACCTGTAAAGATTCTAAAGAACGAGCATCTACAGCTTCAATAGCTTGTTGATAAAATTTAGCCAGATAACCAACTGTGTAAATGGATAAGGCTAAAGTTCCTGCGGGTGCGCCTAAACCGGTAGCTGCTACAAATATTAAACCGAGAATAATTGAGGGAACAGAACGAACGGCATTTTGCAGTAAATTTGCTAACCAACGTAACCATAATGGAGCGATATTATTAGCACTGGCGATCGCAATTGGTAAGGAAATAATAGCACCAATAGAAGTTCCCCATAAGGACATTTGCACGGTTTCAATTAATCCTTTAATTGCTATATCTACCACTTTCCAATCTGGTGGAAATAAGCGACTAATAAAATCTATAATATAAGGCCAGCTATCTTTTAATAGTGCAGAGTCTACTTTTAAACCTTGCAAAGCCCAAATATAAGCTACTACCATTACTAATACAAGCACTATATTAATTAGCCAAGAGTAATGGTGAATAAATTTAGAATTAAAGGATTTTTTCATTTTTTCGCAAGACTCGTAATTTTGATTGGAGAATATAAAAATAAAATCAATAATAATGTAAGTTGCTAATTGGGCAATTTGTCAGAATTAGGTGGTTATCGAGCGACTTGTACTGAGCGAAGTCGAAGTAAGTCGAGATGATGTCCAGGATTTAAGGATTTACAGGATTAAAACAAAAATGTTATCAGCAAAAATTAAACATTAATTATAAAGTTATTGGGGTGAATCTAGATTTTTACACACTTATAACATGAGAAAATTTTTCTTGCAAGTTATCACATTTTCCGTCATAAACTACACGACCAGCATCTAAAACTATAGCTCTGTGAGCGTATTCTGCGGCTATGCCTAAATCATGTAATACTGTGATAATAGTTAAGCCTTGATCTGTGTTGAGGTGAGATAAAGTTTGCATTACTTGTTGGGATGCAACTACATCTAAACCGGTGATAGGTTCATCAGCTAAAAGTATTTGTGGTGATTGAATTAAAGCACGAGCGATCGCTACTCTTTGTTGTTGTCCACCGCTTAGTTGACCTGTTTTTTGATACATTTGCTCCCTTAAACCTAATTGTCCTAATAATTCTTGGGCAAGAATGCGATCGCGTTTAGGAAAACCAAATAAAGTTTGTCTAGTTGTTCTCACACTCAAACGACCACACAAAACATTTTCAATAGCTGATAATTGCCGAATTAAACCTCCACCTTGAAACAACATTCCAATTTCCTGGCGAATTTTCGGCAATGTTTGAGGAGTAATTTGTAAACCACTAATGTGAATTTCTCCTTTTTCCAATGGTACTAAACCTACCAGCGATCGCAACAAAGTAGACTTACCTGCACCATTCAAACCCAACAAAACTACAAATTCACCTTGTGCAATCTCAAGATTAATATTGTTGAGGATGGGACGATTTAAAGATGCAGTATAAGCCGTTTCTAAATTATGACATTCGATCTGTTTCACGCTGGTAATTGATAATAGCTAATTGGATATAAGGAGAAATTTTTATAGGGGTTTAGCATTGTGCTTCACCCCTAATCACAGCATATTGCAAATCAATGAGCTACAGAATCTCAATTGAACCTTATGTACAAGGACAGTTTTACTCCTGACTCCTGACTTCTGCTGTAATTATGGTTCCATTCCCAAAGTTTTCAGAGCTTCGCGGACAGGTTTGAGATGACGATTATGATCGACTCTCACTAACTCTGTAGAATTATACAAGCTCTTGAGCATTTCGTTATTTTCTGGTCTATTTAACTTCAGTAGGGCGTTAATGATTTTTTCCCGAACATCTGCTCGAATATCATCATCAAAAACAACTCCGTGAGCAGGAACACCAGAAATTTTATGCAGCACACGTAACTTAGCCCGATCTTCATTGGAAATATAAGGGGGGTACATGGCATATTCTGATACTACTCCCACATCCGCTTGACCACGCACTACAGCTTCTAAAGCTTTACTGTAATTACCGCCGTAGGCAATTTGACCAAAGAACCCTTCCATACGGTCTTTATCAGGTACAAAACCGTTTTTCACCAACTCACTCACAGGGAACATAAAACCTGAACCAGAAGTAGGAGAAGTAAACGCCATTCTTTTACCCCGTAGTTGTTCCAGAGTTGCTTTAGCTGTATTTCTGGTTTGCAGAGGGCTATTTTTGGGAACAACAAATATGGAGTTGTAAGTAAATCTCCCGGAATAATTGTCACGAACTTCCGCTAAGTGCAAACGTGCATTTGCTAATTGTTCAGCCTTCAAAGCTGGACGACTACTCAAGAAAGCCACATCAGCACGGTTTGCTCGTAAAGCTTCCACGGCGGCTGTATCATCAGCTAACTGCGCTCTTACAGGCATTCCCAATTCTTTAGACAAGAATTTGGCTACCTTGTTAGCCTTTTCTTGCAAATCAGGTGCATCCTTTCGAGTAGGAAAAACTATTGTTAAAGTTTTGGAACTTCTTTGGGCAAGTAAGCGTGGTGCTTGTTGGTTGAGATTCGGGTTAGCTACAACTTCTTGCATTCCGCCCAAGGTGCTAACTAAACCAGCGAGGGCTGCAAATGCCCCACTAGCAGCTAATAAGCCCTTTTTAGTCACACTCACTTTATGGCTATTCATTAGTAACTTTTCTCAGTATTTTTGCAAATAACTTTCAACTAATCTGGTAAATCAATTTAAAACTTTTAGGAATAAAAGTCAATAAGCTAGATGAAAATTATTTCCAATATTTATTTGCAAAATTTACTAAATTACGTTTTATCGTAATTTTGTGTAAACTATTGTGTTTAATAGTGTTTAAATAAAAGTCATTAAATTACGACAAGTTATAAAATATGGAATATTGAACCACTCCAGGCACGGATAACAGAGAAAATTTATTGGTAAAACTGAATAAATCTGTGATGATGAAACAATTAAATTAAAAGTTGTCAGGTGGGTTAGGAGCGTAACCCACCATGAATATTTAACCCTCTGAAAAATTTTGATTATTTAACCAAATAACCAAATCATTAACACTGGTAAAATCCAACAAAGCTAAACCTAAATTTTCCAAATCTTCCATAGATAACTTATTGATTTTTACCTGTAATTCTTGATTAATTCCACCTAGACGACGTTCTAACTGACGCATTACCAGATTTAATTCTGATTCATAACGCACATCTTGATAATATCTGGTGTTTTTTAAATCACTCATAGTAAACATTCTTGCTATCTCCTGGGAATTAAGAAGGGGTAATTTATAGGAAGAAATAATATGATTTTGTTGTAGGGTGAGTTAGCTAAAACCTAACCCACCATTGATTTTAACCCTCTTGAGTATTTTGATTATTTAACCAAATAACCAAATCATTAACACTGGTAAAATCCAACAACGCTAAACCTAAATTTTCCACATCTTCCACAGATAACTTATTAATTTTTACCTGTAAATTTTGGTTAATTCCACCTATCCGACGTTCAAGTAGACGCATTACCAGATTTAACGCCTCTTCATAACGTACATCTTGATAATATCTGGTGTTCTTTAAATCACTCATAGTAAACATTCTTGCTAACTCCTGGGGACTAAGAAGGGGTAATTTATAGGAAACAATTGTCTGAATTAAATCTAGCAAATTTCTTTGCTGACGGGTATCAGGTAAATGAGTATATCAACCACAATGATATAATTTTGTTATGGGGTGGGGGAGCGATCGCCTACCCAATTATTACAGAATTTTTCATATATTTGAACCAAATTACGCCACACCATAACCAGTATAAGGGCGTTTATAGGGTGGTTGTAAACCCAGCACAATATCCTCTTTTGGTACTCCCATATTCTCCAATTCTTGAGCTAAATCTGCATCAGTCATATTTTGCTGAATCCAGATTTTACCATCTTTAATATCAAAATGAATGATACTGTGATAAACCCTTTTTAAACCATTCCACCCCACATACATTAACTGATAGTGATCATGGACAGTATCAAAAATCAATTCATTATCTATTTCTTCATAGTTAGGTTTAAATTGACCATGTTTATTAAGAATAGTTTGAACACATTGACGATACTTTTCTAAAGTTGCCATTTGACAATTACCTCCATAATCGGATCATATACTACTATTTTAACTTGATGACGTTGTACTGCAATACGCGCAAGGCGTGATTGAAAAAATGTTTCGTA
Organism: Sphaerospermopsis sp. LEGE 08334; assembly: GCF_015207205.1. Classification (NCBI taxonomy): domain Bacteria; kingdom Bacillati; phylum Cyanobacteriota; class Cyanophyceae; order Nostocales; family Aphanizomenonaceae; genus Sphaerospermopsis; species Sphaerospermopsis sp. LEGE 08334. The sequence goes on from NZ_JADEXH010000018.1 coordinate 64,781, forward strand.
TACATCTACAGGAACAGCCAAGTATAGTAAACGTTCAGGTTCTTTTTCTTCAAGTGCAATTTGATAATTAAGAAACTGACCTAATGCTGTATGAAAATCACTCACTGGTGAGTTAGTAGCAAAACTTTTGATTTCTACAGCAATCTTTTCACCCGCTTTTTCTGCTGCTATTAACCTTTCTGCACCTAAATCAATTTTCAGTTTTACTTCCTCAAATTGAATTTCCAAAGGATCATTAGTAATAATCCAATCTTCCTTTTCTAGTGCATTTCTTACTGCTTCATGAAATAAATCTCTTGCTGACATTATTGGAAAATAGATTTTGACTTATATAAATAACTTACCACATTGTTATTCTTATCTTTCTTCCTTTGCGTCTTTGCGTGAGAATCAAAAACATAAACCACTACTTTTGACTTTTGACTTTTAACTTTTGACTTATAAACTCCCCCTCCATCCGAAAACGAAGGGGGACAAAAACCTAAGCAGTGAAATACTTAGCTACAGAATGATAAGCAATAATCGCCGTCGTAGACTGTTCAGGATATAACTGTTCACTTTCATCCATGTACATCTTAATCCTGTCAGTAACCAACAACTCCAACTGCTTAAACTGATCCTGAATATTCGGACAAGCAGGATAGCCAAAACTATACCGAGAACCTTGATAACGCTGCGCCAAAATATCCCGAATATTATCCGGTTCAGCATCACCAAAACCCAACTCCCGGCGGATTCTAGCGTGAGTCCATTCCGCCAAAGCTTCCGCAACCTGCACCGCCATACCATGAAAATACAGATAATCAGTGTATTGATTATCAGCAAATAACTTTTGTGCAAACTCCGTAGCCACTTCCCCCACAGTCACCGCTTGCATCGGGAAAACATCAATAATACCCGACTCCTTTGGTGCAAAGAAATCTGCAATGCAATATCTTCTTCCAGAACGCTGACGAGGAAACTCAAAACTAGCAATTTGTTGAGATTGATTTTCTACATTATATATATGTAGAGAATTTCCCTCAGACTGACAAGGAAAATACCCATAAATCACCTGTGGATGCAGCAACTTCTCCTCAATAATTCGCGCTTTCCAACTTTCTAACATCGGGTAAACCTTCTCACTTAAAAACTCTTGATATTCCTCCTTAGATTGTTCTTTCGGCTTGCGAAATTGCCATTGTCCAGCCACCAAAGCTTGCAAATCTAAATACCAGAATAATTCCTCCAAAGAAATATCATCAGGTTGTAATAACTGCGTTCCCCAAAAAGGAGGATTAGGGCGTTCAATATTCACATCAACAGCTTCAGAACGCCTTGTATCTATCTCCCTTGGTTCAGCAGCAACCTTCACAGATTTGGCAACTTTTTCTTTAACTTCATGGGTAGATTCTTCACTTCCTACCTCATCCAAAAACCCTTTTAAATCATCCCAATTACCCGCAGCTTTTGCTGGCATTAACTTATCCATAAAAGTCAAATCAGAAAAAGCATCCTTGCCATAAACAACCTTACCCTTATAGGTATTTTGGCAATCTTCATTTACAAACTTAGGAGTTAACGCCGCACCACCTAAAATTACCGGAACAGTAATTCCCTTTTCATTGAAAACCTGTAAATTCTCCTTCATGAAAGCGGTAGATTTTACTAACAAACCACTCATGGCAATACAATCAGGTTTATGATCTTCATAAGCCTGAATGATATTTTCAACTGGTTGTTTAATCCCCAAATTTATCACCTTATAACCATTGTTAGATAAGATGATATCAACCAAGTTTTTACCAATATCATGGACATCACCTTTAACAGTGGCAATCACAAAAGTTCCCTTAGCATTATTACCCGCTTCCGATTTTTCCATGAACGGTTCTAAATAAGCAACCGCCGCTTTCATGGTTTCTGCTGATTGTAATACAAAAGGTAGCTGCATTTGTCCAGAACCAAACAATTCACCCACAACTTTCATTCCATCTAAAAGAAAAGTATTGATGATTTCCAAAGGTGGATATTGTTCTAAAGCTGTAGCTAATTGTTTTTCTAAACCAATTCTTTCACCGTCAATAATATGACGTTTCAAACGTTCTTCAATTGGTAGACTTTCATCAACGCCTGTATTACGTTTGGTTTTGACTCCTGCAAAAATTGTTGTCAATTCTCCCAAAGGATCATAAACGCAAACATCACCATCAAATTTGCGTTCATCATAGATTAATTGCCGACAAACTTCTTGATGTTGGGGTTCAATTTTCGCCAAGGGTAAAATTTTACTCGCGCTAACAATTGCTGCATCCATACCAGCATTCATGGCTTCGTGTAAAAACATTGAGTTTAACACCATCCGCGCTGCTGGGTTTAAACCAAAGGATATATTAGATACACCCAAAATTACATGACAACCAGGTAATTCTTGACGAATGCGGCGAATTGACTCTATAGTTGCTTTTCCGTTTTCTCGGTCTTCTTCAATCCCTGTAGAAATTGGTAAAGCTAACGTATCAAAGAATATTTCTGTTGCAGGTATACCATATTCTACAGCTTGCCGGTAAGCACGCTGGGCAATTTGAAACTTCTTATCTGCTGTCCGTGCCATGCCATCTTCATCAATTGTACCAATGACGACACCAGCACCATACTGTTTCGCCAGTTCCAACACCTTTAAAAATCGCGGTTCGCCGTCTTCATAGTTGGTAGAATTGAGTAAACACTTACCTCCGGCAACTTTTAACCCCGCTTCCATTTTTTCCCATTCGGTGGAATCGAGCATTAAAGGTAAAGTAACATTATTAACAATGCGAGAAACTAACTCGTGCATATCACGCACGCCGTCACGTCCCACATAGTCAACGTTGACATCTAAAATGTGAGCGCCTTCTTTTACCTGACTTCTGGCCATGGACACCAAACCATCCCAGTCTTCAGCGTTCAGTAAGTCACGGCATTTTTTAGAACCACTAGCGTTAAGACGTTCACCGACGATCAAGAAAGAATTATCTTGATCATAATTTTGAGTGGTATAAATTGAAGCTGCCGCAGGTTCTAAACTTGGTTGTCTAAGTTTTGGTTTTAAGTCCTTGGCAATTTCCGCTAATTGTTGAATGTGTGCTGGTCGTGTCCCACAGCAACCCCCAATCACTTGGACACCCAAATCTTCAACAAAGTGCATCAACGCCATACGTAATTCTATTGGTGTGAGTTTGTAATGAGCTTGACCACCAACATTTTCCGGTAAACCGGCATTGGGAATACAGGAAACTACGAAGGGTGAATGTTCTGATAAATACTTGATGTGTGGTTTCATCAAGTCTGGACCAGTGGCGCAGTTTAAACCGAGAATATCAATAGGGTATGGTTCTAAAATGGTTAAAACGGCAGCAATTTCCGTACCTACCAACATTGTCCCCATGCTTTCCATTGTCACGGAAACCATTAACGGTTTTCTTTCGCCTTTTTTAGCAAAAGTTTCTTCAACTCCGTTTAATGCGGCTTTAATTTGCAGAACATCTTGGCAAGTTTCAACGATGAATAAATCCACACCACCATCAAGCAAAGCCTCTGCTTGTTCAGCAAAAGCAGCTTTCATGGTATCAAAATCAATATGTCCTAAAGTGGGAAGTTTGGTAGTCGGACCCATTGAACCGGCGACAAAGCGGGGTTTTTCCGGTGTGGAAAATTCCGCAGCCACACTTTTAGCTAGTTCTGCGGCTTTTTTACTGAGATAATAGGCTTGGTCTGCTAGGTCGTATTCTGCTAAAACTATGGATGTACCACCAAAGGTATCAGTTTCAATCACATCCGCACCCGCAGCGAGGAAGTCACGATGAACTTTAGCAACTGCTTCCGGTTTAGTATGTACCAGGTATTCATTACAACCTTCATACTGTGCGCCGCCGAAATCTTCAGCAGTGAGGTTTTGGGTTTGCAGGTTAGTTCCCATTGCACCATCAAAGACGATGACAGGAAGTTCTGGACTATGTAAGCGTTGGAGAAATAAATGTGTCATATTTTATGAAAGAAAATTGTGTGTAGTCTGATAAGATGCAACCTAATTTACTATTTTCCAAGATTTTGATGTTTTAGGCAGGGTTTACAGAAAAGAATATGTTAAAAAATCAAGAAGCAGGTTTTATCCGCTTACAAACAGATGTATTTAGGGTTAAATTATTGGCAACCATCAATGATGTAATGTTGGAGAAACAGCGCATCGTCTTGGTAAAAGGGGAGGAAGATGTGGCTGCTATTATTCCAGTTGATGAATTTGAACGTCTGGAATGGATCAGCTATGATATCAAATATGGACAATTTATGATAGATGAAGAATATAATTATGAGGATGAGTGTGGCATACCATGTATTAATATCAAGGAATTAGAATGGAATTTTGAGCAAATACTTGAGCGGGTAATATACAATAATGAATCCTTTGGGTTAACTTTTCCTACAGCTTCTTTTGAAGATGATATTGAGAATTTTCTCCCAGGGGCAATTTTGATGAATATTCATAAATTTTGGATTCCAGATTATTGGCTGATTAAGTGAAAGTTAAGTTTATTTTATTAAATTAGTTTATCAAATATTTATAATTTATGAGATTTAGAGACTGGGCGACTAGAGTAATACTAATTTTTCTGATGCTGGCAACTTTGATTTTAGCCCTTTTTATTGGTGGTGCAAGAAAACTGCAAAATAATACAATTACTTCAAATCCAGAACCTACACTGTGGCAACAATATCCACAAGCCTTATTGCAGTCAGAAAATACAATAGAGAAACAACAAACAAGTTCACCTAATTTACCAGATTTATCTAGGTCTTTTGTAGAAAGAAAGCCAAAAAATCAAGTTATTAGTAAATACATAACGACTGCTGCTTTTGCTGAATATAAACCTAATTTGGTTGCGGCTCAAGTACACCCCAGTAACTATGGTGAAAGATTTACTCATGATGTTAATGGTGTACCTGTCAATAATCAACCACTGATTGTTTTACATGAAACGACTAATTCTGCTTCTAGTGCAGTGAATTTTTTTCAAAATAATAATGTTGATGAAAATGTCCAAGCTAGTTATCATGCTTTAATTACTCTGGATGGGACTGTTATTTATTTAGTACCACCTGATAAAAGGGCTTTTGGTGCTGGTAATTCAGTTTTTAAAGCTGCTAATGGTGTGGAGGAAACTGTACAAACTAATCCAAATTTACCTGCTTCTGTAAATAATTTTGCTTATCATGTTTCTTTAGAAACTCCTCCTGATGGTTGGGGAAAAAGAAATATTCAAGGACATAGCGGTTATACTGAAGTTCAATATAATTCTTTAGCTTGGTTAATTGCTCAAAGTCAAGTTCCTGATGAGAGAATTACTACTCATCGTGATGTTGATATTGCTAATGGTAAGGTTGATCCTTTGAGTTTTGATTTTGAGAATTTTTTTAATAAGTTACATTCTTTTCGGGAGTTGAGGAGTTTTAATAATGCGAAAAGGTAAAAATTAAAAATTGATTTCATTTAAATTCTTTTTGATCTTGCAATTTCTGAACTAAAATATGCAATTTTGTGGATGGGTTTGTACACCCATCTTCATTAGGGTGTTTATTTTCTAATTTGATGGCATTATTGATTGCTGTTTCTTGATTGCGGCGCAATTTTTCATATAGTGATTTATCGCTTTTATCATAATTTTTACCCTGTTTGAGAATACCAGCTTTTCTCATTTCTGCTTCTAATTTGGGACATAATTCTTTATAACTACTAAATGGACTGGTAGTGTAGCAATAATGCAGTAAAAACCAAAATTCAAAACAGGGTATTGATGTAATAGCAGTAAAATTATATTTCTTTGCAGTGGTGAGAGCTTTTTTATATTTCTCTGGTTTATTATCATCATCAAATACACAAAAAACTTGATCAAATTTGATGGTATTACCTGTTTTGCTTTTTTCCTGATTTTCTTGATATAGCTTATAAGCTTCATTGACTACCATCAAAGGATCACCACCAGCAGAGGGAGCTATTTTAATTGTAGTTGTTAATGGTAATTTAAGTTCTCGTTTCAGAGAGTCAAAATAGTTATATTCAGTTTCTTCACCTTCAACTACAATTAACAAGTAATTTCTAGATTTGTGATTTGCTGAACGTCTTTTTAAATCATTGGTAGATGTTCCCCTTGGCATATTTTTATATCCTTAACCCATTAATAAAAGGAATAGCACCATAGCGACCTAATAAATAACCTTTTTGTAAGGATTCATCTTCACGAGGTCGAAAATCTAGTAATGGATATAGTTTGGTCATACTTTTATCTTTTTCGGTAAACCACACTTGATCAGGTCTGAATATTTCACTATCTAAAAGTGTAGTATCATGAGTTGTAAAGATTAATTGGGCATTATTTTTATTAATTTCTGGATCATTAAACATTTTCAGTAATGCTTTAGAAAGAACTGGATGAAGGCTTTTATCTAACTCATCTATTATTAATACTTCTCCATATTCTAATACGCATAATAAATATCCTGCTATATAGAATAAACGTTTGGTTCCCGCAGATTCATCATGTATTTCTAATTCTATTTCATTATTAGAATCATTCATTTTATGTATAGTTATCACTTTCATGGAGTGTAGTTCTAAAGTATTAGGATCCTTTATATCTTCAAATTCTCCGCTCAAAAGATTTTGAACCAACAATTTTATATTATCATTTATTGATTCACCTTTATTTATTAATTCACTTTCAAACCTTATATCTGAAATACCAATATCAGCTTCACTCAGCAAATTAACAATCTGCTCACGAAATTTCTCATCTTCTTCACACATTCTAATACTAAAATTAAATTCTCTAAGTTGAGGTTCTGTCAAAGAAATCACATTTATTTCATTTTCAAAAAAATAAAATACCTCTGTTAATTGAGGATGATTATTTTGTGCAGCATGAGATATAAATAAAGAATTAGAACGAACAAATCTTTGAATACGTTTTTTTTCCCCTTTTAATCCTTTACCAAAAGACCATTTATATCCTTCATCTGGTTGAAATTTCGGATTATCTGGCAGATATTCACGAGAAAACCAGTTTTGTTGAACTTCATTTGGATAAGCAATTAACCACTCTTCAAATACTCGTTCTCGATTTAAAGAAACTCCATATTCGTAACGAATATCATCACGAATAAAAATTACTTGAAAATTACTAGGCTTTTTTGCTGTTTCACTATTTAATCTAAATGGTTCAACAGGTAATTTATCACCAGTTTGCATTCTACTAGCTGATTTAATGACAAGATTTTTCAGTGTTTGTATGGCTTTGAGTAGATTACTTTTACCTGAAGCATTAGGACCATAAATAGCAGCACTTGTCACTAAGCGTAAATCATTACTATTGGGTATAGGAAAAGTATGACTATTTAGCATGGGTTCATCTTCAGAAGCCACCATACTCAATGTTTGCTTTTCCTGGATTGAACGATAATTTTCTACGCTAAATTCTACAAGCATGACTTTATGATTAATTCTTTATCTGCACTTTACCCACAAATTGTTATAAACAGGATAAATTATACACTTTATTACGGAATAATGTCTAGTTCATAGCAAATTGTTCAACAATCTACTTTTATTTGTGGGATTACTCAAGCATACAGAAATAATAAACAAAAATAAACCAATAGCTCTAGGGATGAAACCCGAGCTATTTGGAAGATCCAACAAATTTTATTTACTAAAACTATAAATCTGTTGTGTCTCCAAGCGATCGCCTAACGACGAAGGTTTAATTTCTGTCCCAAAAACCTGCCGATCTAACTGTACTTGTAAATTACTCAAAGGATCACTACCAGTAGAAATAAGAAATTCTAACTTATGCACATAGGGTAAATCTAGTAAATTATCCAAAATCTGCCCTATTGCTTGCAAGTAAGGATGTCCTTTTTGTTGATACCAATTAGCATCAGCAATATTTGCCTGATCAAATCCCAAATGTACAGTTAATGATGGTTGATCAAATAACGCAATTCCTAATGGTCGCGCTTCTTCTTGTAATAGTAAATGATTATCTTTTGCTAAATGACGTAATTTTTCTAAACGCTCATAACGTGTTGTCACCAATTCCGGTTCATCTTCCCAGTGTAATGCTACTGTCACCAGATAAGTTTGTAACAACATATGTCCCAATTTCTTAGCTTTTGTAGCTAGGTAACGGGAATTAAAATCATTAGATTCTATCAGCAAAGGAACACGATCTACAACTTCTAAACCATAACCCTTGACACCCGCAATTTTACGTGGATTATTAGTAATAAGGCGAATTTTCTTTACACCTAAATCCATGAGAATTTGCGCCCCCATGCCGTAATCTCGCAAATCTGCGGGAAACCCTAAACGCTCGTTTGCTTCTACCGTATCCAGTCCCATATCCTGCAAAGAATAGGCTTTTAGCTTGTTAATCAAACCTATACCCCTTCCTTCTTGACGCAGGTAAACAACGACACCTTGACCAGCATTTTCAATCATTTTTAATGCGGCTTTTAACTGCATTCGGCAATCACAGCGCAAAGACCCCAAAGCATCACCGGTTAAACATTCTGAGTGCATCCGCACCATTACAGGTTCATCACCGAAATTTGCCGGATCACCCTTGACAATTGCCACATGATCTGTATTATCCAAAGTGTGACGGTAGCCGTAAATATTAAATTGTCCAAACTGGGTAGGTAATTTAGTGACGATTTCTCGATAAATCAGGCGATCGTTTTGCAGACGATAACTAATTAAATCGGCAATACTGATAATTTTTAGTTTATGGACCTTGGCATATTCAACTAGCTGTTGTAATCTTGCCATTGAACCATCAGGATTTTGAATTTCACAAATCACCCCAGCCGGGTATAATCCAGCTAAACGGGCTAAGTCTACAGCCGCTTCTGTGTGTCCTGCACGTTTTAGCACACCCCCAGCTTTAGCCCGAATCGGGAAAATATGCCCAGGACGGCGCAAATCTTCGGGTTTTGTGGCAGGGTTGAGAGTTACCTGAATGGTACGCGCTCTATCTTCTGCTGAAATACCCGTACTGACTCCCAGATGAGGACCTGCATCAATGCTGACGGTAAAAGCGGTTTGGTTAGTGTCTGTGATGTTAGTAACCATTAATGGTAAGTCTAATTCATCCAGGCGATCGCCCGTCATCGCTAAACAGATCAAACCCCTAGCTTCCACCGCCATAAAATTAATCATATCCGGGGTGGCAAACTGAGCAGCACAAATCAGATCACCTTCATTTTCGCGGTTTTCGTCATCTACCACCACAATAGAACGACCGGCTTTAAGGTCAGCTAAAGCGGCATCAATAGGATCAAATTTAAAGGTTTGGTTAATATTGGACTGTGACACAGGAAATTCTAGCTACCAACGTAAATTTTTTTAACAATTTCTTATTTTAGATTGTAGCCTGTTTATCGAAACTAGAGATTCTGTATAATGATTTCTGTCTATTCAGCCTGACAATGGCAACCCTGTAAATAATATTACAAGTAATACAGATATTTAGAACAATCAAGCGAGTTTGTTTTTGTTTTGGTTTACAGCTATGATTTATTACATCAAAGTAATATAATAGAGCGTGAGTCGGGAAATAGAATATGACAGGATATAAAAAGTTTAGTAATCTTACTCAAGATTTATCGACAGAAAGAAAAGCCAAAATTGCTACTCAAACAGCTAAATTAAAACAAGAAATGGCATTAGTAGAATTACACCAATCTTTAAAAATATCTCAATTTTAAATATAGGATTTAAAAATATAGCGAAAGTTGAGATGTTTTAGCTTTTAGAGTTTTGCTAAAATGTAAATGGCTATGAAACAAGGGAATATCAAGATATGACACTTGCTAATTCATCAATTCTTCAACACTATACAGTTGATATTGAACCGGAAGGACGGTTAACTTTACCCCAAGAAATCCAAGAAATGCTTAATTTAGAATCTGGAGATAGACTAATTTTAACTCTTGAAGATAATGGAACACTGCAATTAATCAGTCTCAAACAACAAGTTAAAAAATTAAGAGGTTTATTAAAAGATAAATCACCTGATAGAAATTTGGTAGATGAACTTATTCAGGAACGCAGACAGGAGTATTTAAGTGAATAAATCTGTGTTAGATTCTTCTGCCTTTTTAGCTTATCTTAGAGACGAACCAGGAGCAGAAATTGTAGAAAATGCCTTGATTGATGGGTGTTATATCAGTATTATTAATTGGGTAGAGGTATTGTCAAAAATTGTTGATTTAGGAGAATCGCCAGAAGAAATTATTAAACGATTGAGAAATGAAGGATTATTAGAAAATAGTCTAGAAATTATGGCTTGTAACGAGGAAGATGCTATAAATATAGCTAAATTTCGGGCTTTGACCAAAAGTGCAGGATTATCATTAGGAGATCGTGCTTGTCTTGCTTTAGGTAAACGCTTGAATTTACCTGTGCTAACAGCAGATAAAGTCTGGACTAGCTTATCTCTGGGAATTACAATTAATTTGATTCGTTAAAGTTCATAATCATTTGACAAATACTTTTTAACATTTTCCGATTGATAATTTCGTTCACTACTGTTTCGGTAAATTGATGCAAAATCAAGAAACTCTAAAATTGCTTCTTCTTCAATCCACAGTTTTCCTCTGATATGCATAATCCAATTACATAAACTAGCATCATCAATAATTTGATCGAAGTCAACATCATAATTATGTTTTTTATGCCGCATTACATTTAAATTTGGTAAATAATCCCAGTATTCAAGATTAGCAAGAAACTCTTTAATATCATTGTCTACTTGTGCATTAAACTCTTCAAGAGTGTATATTCTAGGAGGTTTTTTTTCAGAGTTTTCTGATCTTTTTCCGCCAATTCTCATAATCTTCTCCTTGGTTACTGAATAACTAAAATACAGCTTACACCATACCGTGCTATCAAGCCATAAGGTCAGGGTGTTTTACCTCCTGCCTCCTGCCTCCTGCCTCCTGCCTTCTCCAAAAGACAATATTTGCTATACAATGCAGCGAAAGTTCAATAATAATTCAGTTATCACCAATTGGCTAACAACCTGATTGATGATAGCTATATTAGATTAACCAAAAGCGGATAAGGATTTCATAACATGGGTAATTTAAGGCGCGTACCAGTAGGCATTGTTGGCGCGTCAGGTTATGGCGGAGTGCAACTTGTCAGACTCCTGATGGATCATCCAGAAGTAGAAATAGTATATTTAGGTGGCGAAAGCAGCGCCGGGAAAACATTTACGGATCTTTATCCCCACTTGGGGAGTGTAGTTCAACTCAACATTGAAGCGGTAGATCCAGAAGTTATTGCCAGTAGATGTGAAGTAGTATTTCTATCTTTACCCAACGGTTTAGCCTGTGACATCGCTCCTAAACTTATAGAAAAAGGCTGTAAAGTATTAGATTTGAGTGCTGATTATCGTTTCAGTGACTTAAAAACTTATACAACTTGGTATGGAACAGAAAGAAGCGATCGCACCATTGCGGAAACAGCAGTTTATGGTTTACCAGAATTATACCGCGATCGCATTGCCGAAACAAATCTCATCGGTTGTCCTGGTTGTTATCCCACAGCCAGCTTACTCGCACTTGCCCCACTTCTCAAACAAGGTTTAATAGTTCCCGAAACAGCGATAATTGATGCTAAATCTGGGACATCTGGAGGAGGAAGACAAGGTAAAATTAACCTGTTGTTAGCGGAAGCAGATAACTCCCTAGCAGCGTATAACGTCGCCCGTCACCGTCATACCCCAGAAATTGAGCAAATTTGCAGTGATTTAGCCGGACATGAGGTTACAGTCCAATTTACACCTCATTTAATCCCAATGGTGAGGGGAATATTAGCCACCGTTTACGCCACCCTCAGAGATCCCGGTTTAGTACGTGATGATTTAATTACAATTTACACCGCTTTTTACCGTAATTCCCCTTGGGTAAAAATCTGTAATAGTGGCACATATCCCCAAACTAAATGGGCTTGTGGGAGTAACTCCTGTTATATAGGTATAGAAGTTGACCCCCGCACCCGGCGCGTGATCGTCATGTCAGCCATTGACAACTTGATCAAAGGACAAGCTGGCCAAGCCATACAATGTATGAACATTATGATGGGGTGGGATGAAACCTTGGGTTTACCCAAAGTTGGGTTTTATCCATAAGAAGGGAACAGGGAACAGAAGGGATAACCCAACATTTATCAAGTTTTGTTGGGTTTCACTTTGTACCGACTAATGTAATTTTAATTCAGAGTAATATCGTCTTATTCTTAAACTGTTAATCCACTATCATAAAATAATGGAAGCACAAGCCAGGGAGATTAAAAACTACCTGAAAATTGATGGCAAAAGTCCTTTTGAAGATTGGTATTATTCTCTACGAGATAGGAAAGCAAGACAAAAAATTCAATTAAGACTAGATCGCGTTAAACTAGGTAATCTGGGAGATTATCGTTCAGTAGGAGCAGGTGTATTTGAATTTAAAATTGATTATGGTCCAGGATATCGAGTTTATTTTGGACAGTTAGGAACAACAATTGTACTTCTTCTCTGTGGTGGAGATAAAAGCACCCAAGAACAAGATATTGCTAAAGCTAAGGAGTATTGGTTAGACTATGAAAAACGTGAAAATACCAACCAGTAGAAACTATCAGGAATTTCTCATTGAATCTCTGAAAAACTCTGAAGAAGCTGCAAGTTATCTAGAAATAGTTTTAGAAGCAGGAAGTGATGAACCATTACTACTGCAAAATGCCATATCTAATATAGTAGAAGCTTATGCTAAAATGAATCATATTTCTGATTCAACTAAACAGCAATATGAGAAACTTCAGAACATCCTTAAACAAAGCAATTGTGCCGAAATTTATGCTTTCCTAGAATTACTAAATACAATAGGTTTTCAAATTTCTATCACACCTAAATCAAATTCATCTTATCAGTCTTAAAATCTTCTTTAGTTGAGGCAGGGAACAGATAACAGGTAACAGGTAACAGGAGGCAGGAAGCAAAATTTAATATTCTTCCCCTGCTTCCCCTGCTTTCTTCACTGTCACCTGTAACCTGTAACCTGTAACCTATTTGGGTCCTAAACCAACTTTACCTGCATAGATAGCGCGATCGCCTAATTCATCTTCAATTCTCAGTAAGCGATTGTATTTAGCAACCCGTTCACTACGACAGAGAGAACCGGTTTTAATTTGTCCTGCGCGAGTAGCTACGGCTAAGTCTGCAATGGTTGTATCTTCCGTTTCCCCGGAACGATGGCTAATAACTGAGCGGAAACCGTTGCGAGTTGCTAAATCAATGGTTTCCAAAGTTTCAGTGAGAGAACCGATTTGATTTAACTTAATCAAAATCGAGTTACCGGCTTTTTGTTCGATGCCTTTTTGTAAGCGGGTGGCGTTAGTTACAAATAAATCATCACCAACTAACTGCACCTTAGAACCGACTTTCTGAGTTAATAACTGCCAGTTAGCCCAATCTTCCTCATGTAAACCATCTTCAATGGAAACAATGGGATATTGATCCACCAACTGCCCTAAATAATCAATAAACTCCACAGGGCTATGGGGTTTACCATCATAAACATATTGCCCATTTTTGTAGAACTCACTAGCAGCCACATCTAAAGCTAAAGCCACTTGTTCACCGGGTTTGTAACCAGCTTTTTCAATCGCTGCTACCAGCAATTCTAACGCCACTTGGTTAGATTCTAAATTAGGTGCAAAACCACCTTCATCACCCACACCAGTGAGCAAACCCTTACCATCCAAAACTTTGCTGAGAGTTGCAAAAACTTCCGCACCCCAACGCAAAGCTTCTTTAAAAGAAGGCGCACCGATGGGAACAATCATAAACTCTTGAAAGTCTACATTATTGGCAGCGTGCGCTCCACCGTTGATCACGTTCATCAAAGGTACAGGAAGCAAGTTTGCTAAAGGTCCACCCAAGTAGCGATACAGGGGAATATCTAATGCTGCTGCACCTGCTTTAGCTGCTGCTAAGGAAATTCCTAAAATAGCATTCGCGCCTAAATTAGCTTTGTTAGGAGAACCATCTGTAGCAATCATGGTTCTGTCTAACAGTTCTTGGTTGAGGGCATCCAACCCTAATAATTTCGGTGCTAATATCTCATTGGCATTTTTTACCGCCTTGAGGACTCCTTTACCACCATAACGACTTTTATCGTCATCCCGCAGTTCGTGAGCTTCAAATGTACCTGTAGAAGCACCGCTAGGAACTTGCGCTAATCCCATCGCACCCCCAGCTAGATGTACTTCTGCTTCTAGGGTAGGTCTACCCCGTGAGTCGAGGATTTCGCGGGCTACAATAGCTTCAATGGCGGTGTCTAGATATTTGGTCATTCCTGCTTTCTCCTTGTGTTTGATGGTTAAGACTTTCCAGTTTAGTCCTAAACCAATCGTTAGTTTATGCGTTTTTAACGGAAAATTGGGTGAGATTAAAGAAGATTTCCGAGTTTGAGTTAACTCAAAGGAAAGATTAATTTTTTTTAAGCCTTTAACCGTATAGTTGCCCAAGAAGACAGACAGTTGTATATTATATGAATGTAAAAAATAGTATAAATACTTTCAGTAATAATGCTTGAACGCTGACAATATCCATAGTCAAGTTAATGTTACAGCAAATCTTAGTTGCTAGTAAGCATAAAAACGCAATTACCATAGAATAGCCTATGACTGAAAATGATGAACAGGAATTTAATAAACTACTAGCAAAACCTGATAGTGAGTTGATTAAGGACATTCTTGAATACAATCAAATTTCATCTCTTGTATTATCTGGAGTGCTAACCGTAAACCCAGGTAGTCGTTATGGATATTTTAAATCTGTTCTTGATCATAACGGACGAGAAATAAAATATCCTAATGGTAATGATCTTGATAATGTATTTATTTACGATCCTTATGAATTAGAAAAAGGTGAACGGTATTATTTTGAGTGTGAACTAGAAAAAACATAAATGAAAGGATAAAAAGGAACAATCCTTATTTATTAAAAACTACTGTTGATAGAGTTCAACAGGGAGAAAAATTAAATAGTCTTGTCAAAGCCATAGAGGAAAAGAATTATGAAATTAACGAACTAAATGAGACAATTAAATATTGCGAGGAAACAATCTCTCAAAAAATTACCGAAATTTCAAAAAATGAGACTTTCATATCGGAACTGAGTGAAAAAATAGAGTCAAATAAAATACAACTTGACCAAATAATAAATCAAAAAACGGAAATGGAAAACACCATAAAAATTCTTCAGCAAAAGATTAATATTTGCCTAAACTTAGAATTTTTGAGCGAGGATGAGGAAAGACAGTATATTTCACTATCCAGAGAAAAATACGTCATTCCTAGTAATTATTTAAGTTTTGACAACGAATTAGAAAGTAATTTTGCACAATTAGCAGATCATTTACATCAATACTTATTTCATCAAAAAAATCTGATTTATACAAGATTTCAGATCAGAAATTTTTTGACCCTATTAAGAACAAATGATTTAATTGTTTTGAGTGGTTTGTCAGGTTCGGGTAAAACCCAAATTGTCAAAGCATTTGCGGAAGCATTGGGTGGTGTTGCCAAGATTATACCTGTTAAACCTAATTGGACAAGTTCAGATGATTTGCTGGGATATTATAACCCTATTCAGATGTCTTTTCTGCCTACACCTTTCACAGAAGCAATAGTAGAGGCTATTCACAATCCAGATCAATTATATCTCATTTGCCTGGATGAGATGAATTTAGCAAGAGTTGAATATTACTTTGCAGATTTTCTTTCAAAATTAGAAGAACGCAGTAGTCAACCAGAAATTGAATTATATGCCAAACATGAAGAAGAACTATTCATATCAGAATTTAAGACTTTATTAAACCTGCTTGAAAACAGTGCTAAGGATATTAAAATAAAATCTTGGCAGGACTTTTTAAATAATGATGAGGCAAGAACGCGCTTTTTAGAAATTTTTGGTAACAATGAAAAAGAATCTCTTTTGCAATTACACACCAAAACAAAAAGACGTTTAATGGATATTTTGAAATTTCCATCTACTATCAAGATACCGAATAATGTCAGGTTTATTGGTGCTATTAATGTTGATGAAACCACAAATTACTTTTCACCTAAGATATTAGATCGTGTACATATTGTAAAGTTTGAAAATCCATTACTTTATGAAAAAAAGGTAAAAACATTTTTTGACAATTCGGAATATGATCTGAAGTTAGAACCAGTTTATGTGAACCCAGTTGTTTTTTCCCAAAGGGAAGAATACCCTAAAATGGATGATTCCTACATTAGTAGGAATTTAAAAGAAATAAATGAAAAATTTCTATTACCTTTAAATATTGACTTTGGTGTTAGGTCTATTCGTCAATCACTGAACTATGCTAAATTTAATCAGCAGGTTTATGAAAATTACGGTAATAATGATAAAATTTCCCTAAATATTATCATTATTCAAAAAGTCCTACCTCGCTTTTCCTTTGATAGTAGCCAAATTTCCCAAAATGGTAGTAGTAAATTAGAGGTATTAGAACTTCTCGGTTCTCATCTTAAAACCCTGTTTGAAAATTATTACCATAAAACAGACGGTAGTGAAGAAATAGGTAAAGTCTCACATGATTTTCTATCAGAAATGATAAAAAACACCAAAAATAACCCTCAAATTGACTCTGAAATTAACTTTTTTGCATAATATAAAGGAAAGACATGATGAAAGATTTTGAAGTCTTAATGATTTCTATTGAATGGGAGTCACGCGACAAATATTTAAGTATCACCAAAAGCGCAAGGCCATTGAAACCAACAATAAAACCTGGCAATATAAATACATATGAATATGATATTGTTCTCTATACTCAAGAGGATGGTAAGTATTTTCAATTTTGTGTAAAAACACCGCATACACCATTGTTAAAAGGTAGTGATGGAAAATATCATAATTCTCTTTTTAATTTGAAAGATGATTTATGGATAATTAAAGGAGAAGAATGGGAGATAGGACAAAGGGGAATTGGATATCAT
Source organism: Sphaerospermopsis sp. LEGE 08334 (assembly GCF_015207205.1). Lineage (NCBI taxonomy): Bacteria > Bacillati > Cyanobacteriota > Cyanophyceae > Nostocales > Aphanizomenonaceae > Sphaerospermopsis > Sphaerospermopsis sp. LEGE 08334. Next base: position 81,873 of record NZ_JADEXH010000018.1, read on the forward strand.
CCTTGTCCTTCTATAAATACAATTGGTAAGATTGAAATAGGTATTTTTCAAGATTTAGACAAATTAACAGATACTATTATTATTGATGTAAACAGTAATATTCAGGATTTTAACTTTGAACAACTTAAAAATGATTTTGAAGGTGAATTATGGAATTTAATAACCTCTAAAAAATCACCCATAACTTCTAGTAGATTGGAGTTAAAATATTATGATAAAATATTCCGTTATTCAGAAAGTAAATCAATTATTTATTTTTTAAAAGCTTATGATGCAATTGAAAAAACTCCTAAATCTGAATTATTAACCTCAAAAGGTATTGCCAAAATAGAGAAAGTAAAACCTATCGCTGAAACTTACAGAAAATTAGTAAGTATTGGTGGTAGTGCTAGGGTTTTACCTTCAAAAACATTTATTGAAAATTACGATATTTATGAAAATCGCTATTTGTGCTTGATGTTAAATAGCATATATAAAATTGCACAAGTATGGATATATTACGCACAAACCAAATTTTACAGATAACCTAAAAAAATTAATTGGAATGGCTTTTGAGTATCTTTTAGAAAGTAATAAAAATGCAAACAATGGAAATACAAGAGATCCAAAACCTACTAATGATTTATTTTGTTTGAATTGTGGTAGTACCAGCGTAAATCTTCACCCAAAACAAAGTGCAAAAAAATACACAGCAGACTGTAGAACTTGTGGACATCAAACACACATAAACTATTGTTGGAATTGTTCAACTAAACTATTTAAACATGGCTATTATTGGGACTATCATAAAACATCTGTTTGGAGTAGCTTTGATATTCATTGTCCCAATTGCGGTATGGCATTTGCAGATAAACCGTGAAATTTGCAGATAAACAGATTTTTGACATCTGACGCATCCTAGTAAGTGCTGTGTTTTAAGCCACAGAAAAATCTGTAAACTGCCGATATTCAGGACGAATAAACCCTAAAATAATATCATCCTTTTCTACTCCTAACTCCCATAATTCCCCAGTTATTCCCCTTTCTGTACCATCCCATTCAATGCAGATTTTACCATCAATAATTCGCAAATGAAACACCACTGCATGAACCCTACCTGTTTTATCCCAACCTGTATCCATTAACAAATAATTATCAGATTCTTGATCACAAATACACAAAGCCTCAATTTGACCATGACTAGGTTTATATTGTGCGTGTTTTTTCACAATACTAACTATAATTTCTCTGTATTTATTTAACTTATCCATTGTAAAATTACCTCCTGAATTGGATCAAAAATGATGTAATTAATCTGCTGTTGATCACTTAAAATATCTTGAATAGCTGGTTTGAGAAAAAAGTCTTTATAAGCAGCTTCAGGAATTGCTAAATATAATTTATGTTCTGGATTAATCCTTTTTATTAAACTAACATAAATATTATATTGTCCTAATGTTTTTTCTAATTCTGAAATTAAAGAAGGACTGTTAAAAACCTTGATTTCAATTACTATCTTTTGCTGCATCTTTTGGGCTGCAAATAACTTTTCTGCTCCCAAATCAGCGTATAAACGCAAACCTTTATATTCTAATATAAATGGATCATCAGTAATTGTCCATCCATCTTTATTGAGGGCATTTTTAACTTGATTATGAAATAAATCGTACTGTGGCATTACTAAATCAAAAATATTAACTTTAGCTTACCTGCTTTAGCTGCTGCTAAGGAAATTCCTAAAATAGCATTCGCGCCTAAATTAGCTTTGTTAGGAGAACCATCTGTAGCAATCATTGTTCTATCTAACAACTCTTGGTTGAGGGCATCCAACCCTAATAATTTTGGTGCTAATATCTCATTGGCATTTTTTACCGCCTTGAGGACTCCTTTACCACCATAACGGCTTTTATCGTCATCCCGCAGTTCGTGAGCTTCAAATGTACCTGTAGAAGCACCGCTAGGAACTTGCGCTAATCCCACTGCACCCCCAGCTAGATGTACTTCTGCTTCTAGGGTAGGTCTACCCCGTGAGTCGAGGATTTCACGGGCTACAATGGCTTCAATGGCGGTGTCTAATTTTGTCATTCCTGCTTTCTCCTTGTGTTTGATGGTTAAGACTTTCCAGTTTAGTCCTAAACCAATCGTTAGTTTATGCGTTTTTAACGGAAAATTGGCTGAGATTAAAGAAGATTTCCATTGATGCGGGAGTTTGATGTGTAAGGTTGATTTTTGGTAAGTATGCAAATATTAGTAATCAGCTTTTATCTATAATAAGACTCAGTTAATAATAAGGATGCAGATTTCTGTCAATTTATATAAGTGTTAATAATGTTAACTCTCTATTTCTGGAAAAAATAAAATAATCTTATTGTTTCGCAAGAAATTGATTGAAAATACATAACTATCAAAAATCTTGCCTTTATATTTTCTTAATATTTAATTGAGAATTATTTTTATTTACTAACGGTATTGCAATATTTTCAGCCTTCTGGTATGATTTAAGAGAATTTGTAATTTGCCTTATTGTGCCTATTTTAAAGACAGGGTTTTAAGCAGCAGATTGAAAGCCCTTACTGGTAAGAATTTCAGAACACACGAAAATAAAAACCTGCAAAAAAGCCAGTGATTTATCAAAAATCCCTGGCATGAGATTCAACTATTTTGATGCTGTTATTTGCAGGTTAGGAATTAGGGGGATTGACAAAGAAGATGGAATATGGTATGTGAGTAGCGTTAGGAAGATGAAGGTTTAAATGCGATCGCTACATCTGCTATATGGATATTTTTAGATATAATATATTAAAAAATAAACTGATAATTTATGACAGCAGTAATTACTAATCATATTGAAATAACGCCAGGTATATGTGGTGGTAAACCTCGTATTGCTGGACATCGAATTAAAGTACAAAATATCGTCATTTGGTATGAACGGATGAGAATGTCACCAGATGAAATCGTCTATCATTAATAGCAGTTTCAGTCCAAACTATCTCTGACATTAGTTCTATTGTTTAATTATTAAACTATTTGCCCATTGCTGGACTTGTTCATGTTTGACTCCTGAAGCTGTACGCAGGTAGGTTTCTAAGGCAGATTTGCTTTGTTCAATCATGTCTTTTTCACTAAGAGGCTGAAAATTTAATTCTGTATCTATCTGACCATACTCAAGCGATTCTGTTACTGAAATTTGTTCTTCTTTAGCTAATTCTGTGGCTAAAAATTGAATGGCTTTGATTTTTTCTTGATGAGATAATTTTTGCAGTGAGGGTAAAATTTCTGTTAATGTCATAGAAATTAGGGGTAAAGCTATTTATATTATACTGTTATCTCAGTCTGTTTTCTATAGATACGGAAAAACGTTAGCGTTAGCTAACCGCAGGTATCGCTCTTTTCTTGTGAAGGTGGCTAAAGGGCGATCGCTATCAGAAACTAGAAGTCAGAAGATAAAACACTTTGGGGCAATATTTACTTTTTGTTACATACTTCATTTTTTCGCGCTTTTCTAATTATTTGTGGGTATTGATGGTATAATATAATTAAAAATTAATCATTCAAGTCTTGTGGAACGGGCATCCTACCTGTTAAACTTATACAAATTAGATATACAATAGATAAATTTAGAGAAACTTAATTTAATCAATTTTCTTGTGAACTTGTTAGGTAACAATATTAGCTAAAAGGTAGATTTAACTAAAATGAACAACACAAACTTTCATAAAATCCATAAAATTCAACCAAGAGAATCATTAAATAAAGCATTTCTCAAAGTTAAACCTAACAGAACTGAAATTGAGAATTTTAAAAAGAATCTACAATCATTAATTGATAAGATCAATGAATCTGAATCAGAAGAGTTTCATAAAAATCTGATTGGGGACTTTTTCAAGAACACATATTATAGTACCAATCATAGCGCAAATCATTTTATTAACACTAAAAATAGAAATGACTTAGTTATTCATAATGGTAAAGATGCTAAAAGTACAGTAGGTGTAATTTTAGAATTTAAAAAACCAACAAATAAAAGCGAAATGCTCAAAGTTGATAATTTAAACACCAAAGCATTTCAAGAATTAGTTTTATATTTTCTGCGGGAACGTTTGACAGCTAAAAATTTAGAAATCAAATATTTAATAGCGACTAATATTTATGAATGGTTCATTTTTGATGCTAATATATTTGAGAAAGCATTTATAGAAAATAAAACCCTAGTTCAGCAATTTACAGATTTTGAAGCTGGAAGATTAAGCAATAAAAAAACAGACTTCTTTTATAAAGAGATTGCTAAACCTGCAATTGATGAAATTAGCGATAAAATTACCTTTACACATTTTGATATTCGAGAATATCAGCAATATTTACAAGAATATTCACAACCTGGAGAAAATGCTAATGATGTTAAATTAATTCCACTATTTAAGTTATTTTCACCAGAACATTTATTAAAATTACCCTTTGCAAATGATAGCAACACCCTAGACAAAGGATTTTATAGCGAACTATTACATATTATCGGGTTAACGGAAATTAAGGAAGGTAGTAAAAAACTGATTCAAAGGAAAAAAGAAACTGAAAGAAATGTCGGTTCATTAATAGAAAATGCCATTATTCAACTCGATAGTTTAGATAAAATTTCTCGGTTAGAGAAACCAGAACAATTTGGAGAAACTTACCAAGAACAACTTTTCAATCTTGGTTTAGAATTAGCAATTACTTGGATCAATAGAATCCTCTTTTTGAAATTACTAGAAGCGCAATTAATTAAATATCATAAAAATGATTTATCCTTTGGATTTTTGAATTTACAGAAAGTCAGAAATTATGATGATCTGAATAGTCTTTTCTTCAGCGTATTAGCTCGTAAACATAACGAAAGAAATCAAACCGTACAAAAAAGCTTTTCTCATGTTCCTTATTTGAATAGTTCACTATTTGAACCGACGGATATTGAACAAGTAACGATTTTTATTAATAATCTCAGAAATGAGAATCTGGAAATTTTCTCCTCTACTATTTTAAAAGATAGCAACGGAAAAAAACGCACTGGTGAAATTAATGCTTTAGAATATCTCTTTGAATTTCTCAATGCTTATGATTTTAGTAGTGAAACCGGGGAAGAAATTCAGGAAGAGAATAAAAGATTAATTAATGCTGCTGTACTGGGTTTAATCTTTGAGAAAATTAACGGTTATAAAGATGGTTCTTTCTTTACTCCTGGTTTCATTACTATGTATATGTGTCGAGAAACCATTAGAAAAGCAGTGATCCAGAAATTTAATGATCTTAAAGGTTGGAAATGTGAAAATATTCATGATTTGTATGACAAAATAGAAGATAAAAAAGAAGCTAACACTATTATCAATAGTTTAAAACTCTGTGATCCTGCTGTGGGTTCTGGACATTTTTTAGTTTCTGCTTTGAATGAAATTATTGCGATTAAAAGCGAACTGAAAATTTTACTTGATAGGGAAGGTAAAAGATTAAAGGAATATGATATTGAAGTTGTCAACGATGAGTTAGTTATTACTGATGAAGATGGGTTATTATTTGAATATACTCCTAAAAGTAAGGAAAGTCAGCGAGTACAAGAAACGCTGTTTCATGAAAAACAGACGATTATTGAAAATTGTTTATTTGGTGTGGATATTAACCCCAATTCTGTAAAAATATGTCGGTTGCGGTTATGGATTGAACTTTTAAAAAATGCTTATTATAAAACCTCTCCCCTAACCCCTCTCCTACGAGGAGAGGGGAATGTAGGAGAATTAGAAACTTTACCGAATATTGATATTAATATCAAATGTGGTAATTCTTTAATTAGTCGTTTTGCGTTAGATGCTGATTTGCGTGTTGCTTTAAATAGAAGTAATTGCAGTATTGAAACTTATAGAAATGCTGTACAAACTTACCGCAATGCTGAAAATAAGGAACAAAAGCGGGAAATGACAAGGTTAATTAATGATATTAAAGGTAATTTAAAGACAACATTGGGATTAAGTGATCCTAATAAGACTAAGTTAAGAAAGTTACAGGGTGAAGTTGAGAATTTAGAAACTCAAACTTCTTTGTTTGAGGAAACTAAAGCTGAGAAAAAAGCGCGGGAGCAAAAGATTGCTAAGTTAAATAATGAGATTGATAAGTTACGAGTTGAAATTGAAGATATAGAAAGTGGGAAGGTTTATGATAATGCTTTTGAGTGGAGGTTTGAGTTTCCCGAAGTTTTGAATAATGATGGTGTTTTTGTTGGTTTTGATGTCGTTATTGGTAATCCTCCTTATTTTTCCCTATCTAAAATTAAAGATAAATATCAAACTTCTTATTTTGAAAACAAATATCAAACTTATACAAAAGGTTCAGATATTTATTGCTTGTTTTATGAACAAGGAAATTGTATTTTAAGGAAACAAGGATTTTTAAGTTATATTACTTCTAATTCTTGGTTAAAGACGATTTATGGTGATGCTTTGAAAAGATATTTTATTGATAATATGCACCCCAATATTTTATTAAATATTGAAGATACCCAGATTTTTGAAGAAGCAACCGTAGAATCAAATATTATAATTCTCAAAAAAGATCAACTAAATGAATGTTTTAATGTAGCTAGTTTAATGAGTAATTATATATTTGGTTCTTCTTTAGATGAATATTTTATTAATAACTGTTTTGAATTTAAAATACCTAATACATCAGAATGGATTATAGGAAACGAAAAAGTTGGAAAATTGAAACAAAGAATAGAACAAATCGGTAAAAAATTAAAAGATTTTAAGATCACCATTAATTTTGGGATTAAAACAGGATATAATGCAGCTTTTATTATCAACGAAGAAACTAAAAATAAATTAATTTCTGAAAATGAAAAATCATCAGAAATAATTAAACCAATTTTAAGAGGTAGAGATTTAAAAAAATATACTTATGAGTTTTCTGGATTCTACTTAATTAATACACACAATGGAATTAGAAAAAAGAATATTGAGAGAATTAAAGCTGAAGAAAATTATCCATCTATTTATAATTATTTAAGTTCTTTTATTCCTGATATTGAACAACGACAAGACAAAGGTAAACATTGGACAAATTTAAGAAATTGTGCTTATTTAGAAGATTTTGAAAAACCTAAAATAGTTTGGGGTGAAATATCTGATCAACCTAAATTTGCTTTTGATGATGGTAACTATTATGCTGAAGCTACTACTTTTTTGATGACTGGTGAAAAGCTGAAATATTTATTAGCAATTTTAAATTCCCAACTATCAGCATGGTATTTTAACCAAATTTCAACTACCACATGAATGGGTACAAATAGATGGAAAAAATATAAAATTGAAATGTTACCCATTAAAGAACCTACAGAAATTGAAGAATTATCACTAGAAAACCTGGTTGATCAAATCCTCAATGCTAAAAAATTAGATCCGAATGCAGATACAACTGCATTAGAAAGAGAAATTGATCAAATGGTTTATCAACTTTATGAATTAACACCAGAAGAGATTAAAATAATAGAAGGATAAATTATGATCTAAATTTAGATAACAGAAGATGGAAAAAGCGGAAATATTGATTTATAAAATCTAGGGGTTTACAAGATACATTTTATGAGTTATAATTTTATGGATAGCACTTTCTTGAAATGAACAATGGAAAAAGTTGTTACTAAAGTTAATCAAAAACAACAAAAAAGCGATTTTTATTATTGGCAGAAGCAATCATATCAAAAACGTTTAGAAGCACTAGAACAAATTCGTCGGGAATATCACCAATACCAGTATCAGTACGATGTTGAACCAAGATTTCAAAGAATTTATACAATTATTAAACGATAATCAAGTAAAGTATTTAGTAATTGGTGGTTATAAGCCATCTGTCACCTAAATTAACACCAATAAACTTTTGCTTTACCCCTACCCTATAATTATTCTTCCCAAAACTTCCTATTTAACAAAGCATCTACATCACTGGGAAATGGAAAAACATCAGAAAAATAAACATCAGGATAACCATCTCTGACATTTTCTAAAGCCATTTCATAACTTTTATCAAGAATTTCTAAAACAAAACCTTTCAAACTCGGTGAGTCTTCTAACTCAATTTGTAAACGTTGACGAAAATTTCTAATTTCAATTTCCCAACCCCGATAACAGTCTGACATTGGTACATAACACCGCTTTAACAAATGTTCCAATAACCTTACCAAAAAACTCCTAACTGCTTTACGCTGACTTTTACCCAAAGACTCTACCTCTTCAATTAAATTTTCCCAATCTAAATTTTCATTGTCTCTTGCTTTTAATTTATTGACTGTATCCTCAACCCAAAGAGAAAAATCTTGTTCATATAGATTTTTTACTGCTTTGACTGATATTTTACTCATATTTCCTACTCGCTGTTTATTTTAATTTTATCGTATATTTTAGCTAACCATCACACCTACCAAATTTTCCCCATTTTTAAAACAAACCCTGGTAAAACAGGTTCACAATTAACCACATCAGGATTTTCTAAACATTCTACATATTCCCCAGGACGATAAATATAAACGTGCCGATTTTTTCTATCAATTAATAACCCTAATTGTATTCCTGGTTCTTGCATATATTCCAACATTTTATCTTTTAAAGACTGTAAATTATCTGATTCTGATCTTAATTCAATCACAAAATCAGGACAAATCGGAGCAAACTTTTTCTGTTGTTCCGGTGTTAAACTATTCCATCTATCTAACTTTATCCAAGCAGCATCAGGAGAACGTTCCGCACCTGTGGAAAGTTTAAAACCTGCACTAGATGAAAATGCTATTCCTGTTCCATCTTCATCTGTCCAGTTCATTACTTGTTGGATGATTCTACCTTCTCTATTACCGCCTTCTGAACCTGTTGGTGGCATAATTGATATTTCTCCATATTTATTTCTCTCAATGCGTAAATCACGGTTTTCTTGACAGAAATCAAAAAATTGATCGTCTGTCATGGGCATTGATGAGGGAAAATGTAATATTAAAGGTGATGAAAGCATAATAAGTTACTCCATCTGAATTGAAATTAATTTTAGCACAATCTCACAAAAATCTATACCTACCAAATTTTCCCCATTTTTAAAACAAACCCCGGTAAAATAGGTTCACAATTAACCACATCAGGATTTTCTAAACATTCTACATCTTCCCCAGGACGATAAATATAAACGTGCCGATTTTTTCTATCAATTCTCAAATCTCGATTTAATTGACAAAATTCAAAAAATTGATCATCAGTCATTGATGATGGCATTTGCAACAATAAAGGTGATGAAAGCATAATATTTACTCCATCTAAATTAAAATAAATTATATCACAAGCACTGATAAAATTTACTTAATAATTAACGATAATATCCCAAATTTTTGAATAATTCAGATTTCTGATTCTAATGAGATATAAAATATAATAGTTAATCAAAATGGTGAATATGCGATTACTACACACAATGTTGCGGGTAGGCAACCTAGAAAAATCCTTGCAATTTTACTGCGATATCCTGGGCATGAAATTACTGCGACGTAAAGATTACCCAGGTGGAGAATTTACCCTGGCTTTTGTAGGTTATGGGGATGAAAGCGACCACACTGTGATAGAATTAACCTATAACTGGGGTGTGGAAAAATATGATTTGGGTAACGCCTATGGTCATATCGCCCTGGGAGTAGATGACATTTACTCCACCTGTGAGGAAATTAGAAACCGTGGGGGTAAGGTAGTCCGCGAACCTGGTCCAATGAAACACGGTTCAACAGTGATCGCTTTTGTCGAAGATCCCGATGGTTATAAAGTTGAATTGATTCAACTGGCTACTCACGGTACAACAGAAACAGAAAAATCCCCAGCACAACTGGTTAGTCAGTAATTCTCGTCTGAAGTATCTTATCTTAGAGTAGGGTGGGCTTTGCCCCACCATCACCATCGTCTGTATAAACTTGTGATTATTTGCCAATCACCAATTTATAACCTAAAATCGTCAATCTTAAAAATCTAAAATCGAAAATCTTAAAAATGCAGCCTACAGATCCAAATAAATTTACTGATACAGCTTGGGATGCTGTTATTAAATCTCAAGATATTGTCCGCGCTTATCAACAACAACAATTAGAAGTAGAACATTTAATTCTTGCCCTTTTAGAAGAATCTAGCAGTGTAACTTCAGGTATTTTAGCCCGTGCGGAAATTGATCCGATTCGGTTACAGGAGCAATTAGAAGGTTATACTAAACGTCAGCCCAAAGTAGCTAAAAGTGATCAGTTGTATCTGGGAAGAAATTTAGATTTGCTGCTAGATCGAGCCGAAGAAATTCGTGGGAGAATGAGGGATGGGGAAATCTCGGAAGGTCATATTTTATTAGCTTTTGCGGAAGATGAACGCATTGGCAGACGAATATTTAAAGGTTTAAGTGTTGATATTGCTAAGTTAGAAACTGCTGTTAAAAATGTTCGCGTGACTCAAAGGGTTTCTACAAAAGCGGGAGAAAAAGAATCTGCGGATCTTAATGAACCAGCTTTAAAACGTTTTGGTAGAGATTTAACGGAACAAGCCAAAGCAGGAAAATTAGATCCGGTTATTGGGCGTGATGATGAAATTAGGCGAGTTATTCAAGTTTTATCCAGACGTAGCAAAAATAACCCGGTTTTGATTGGTGAACCTGGCGTTGGTAAAACTGCGATCGCCGAAGCTTTAGCCCAAAGAATGGTTAACGGTGACGTTCCTGAGTCTTTGAAAAACCGTCAATTGATATCTTTAGATATTGGTAGTTTAATTGCCGGTGCAAAATACCGTGGTGAATTTGAAGACCGTTTAAAAAATGTTCTCCGAGAAGTTACGGAATCTAACGGGCAGGTAGTTCTCTTTATTGATGAACTGCATACCGTCGTTGGTGCAGGTTCTAACCAACAAGGATCAATGGATGCGGGTAATTTACTTAAACCCATGTTAGCCCGTGGTGAATTGCGTTGTATTGGTGCAACAACTTTAGACGAATATCGCAAATATATTGAAAAAGATGCAGCATTAGAACGGCGGTTTCAACAGGTATATGTAGACCAACCCACTGTAGAAAACACAATTTCTATTTTAAGAGGTTTAAAAGAACGTTATGAAGTACACCATAACGTGAAAATTTCCGATTCCGCTTTAGTGGCAGCAGCAACATTATCAGCCCGTTATATTGCAGATCGGTTTTTACCTGATAAAGCTATTGACTTAGTAGACGAAGCCGCAGCGAAATTAAAAATGGAAATCACCTCCAAACCTGCGGAACTGGAAACCATTGATAGACGCTTAATGCAGCTAGAAATGGAAAAACTGTCCTTATCAGGGGAAGAACTAGCTACACCGCAAACTAAGGAACGTTTAGACAAAATAGAACAGGAAATCGCCACTTTAACCCTTAAACAGCAAACTTTTAACGAACAATGGCAAGGAGAAAAGCAATTATTAGAAGCTATCAGCACTTTAAAAAAAGAAGAAGATGCGCTTCGGGTGCAAATTGAACAAGCTGAAAGAAATTATGATTTAAACAAAGCCGCACAATTGAAGTATGGCAAATTAGAAGGCGTACAAAGAGAACGGGAAATTAAAGAAGCCCAGCTATTAGAAATTCAAAATCAAGGTTCTACCCTGCTACGGGAACAAGTCACCGAAGCTGACATTGCGGAAATAGTCGCCAAATGGACAGGTATACCAGTTAACCGCCTGTTAGAGTCAGAACGCCAGAAATTACTGAAATTAGAAAGCCATTTACACGAAAGAGTTATTGGACAAGAAGAAGCTGTTGCTGCTGTTTCCGCTGCTATTCGTCGCGCTCGTGCGGGAATGAAAGATCCCTCACGTCCTATTGGTTCATTTTTGTTCATGGGACCCACTGGCGTAGGTAAAACCGAACTCGCCCGCGCCTTAGCTCAATTTCTCTTTGATTCTGATGACGCTTTGGTGCGTTTAGATATGTCCGAGTACATGGAAAAACACTCAGTTTCTCGGTTAGTGGGTGCGCCTCCTGGATACATCGGTTATGAAGAAGGTGGTCAACTTTCCGAAGCTATCCGTCGTCATCCCTATTCTGTGGTGTTGCTGGATGAAGTGGAAAAAGCCCATCCCGATGTATTTAATATTCTACTGCAAGTATTAGATGACGGTAGAGTTACGGACTCTCAAGGAAGGGGCGTAGATTTCCGAAATACAGTCATAGTCATGACTAGTAACATTGGTAGTGATCATATTCTCGATGTTTCCAGTGATGACTCAAAGTATGATTTGATGCGAAATAAAGTGATGGAAGGTTTGCGATCGCACTTCCGCCCCGAATTTCTTAACCGCGTTGATGACTTGATCTTATTCCATACCCTCAGTCGTTCAGAAATGCGCCATATCATCCGTATTCAATTAAAACGGGTGGAAAAACTCCTCAAAGAGCAAAAAATATTCTTTGAAATATCCCAAGCTGCTTGTGATTATTTAGTTGAAGCTGGTTATGATCCAGTTTATGGCGCACGTCCGCTAAAAAGGTCTATTCAGCGGGAAGTCGAAAACCCCCTCGCTACCAAATTATTAGAGAATACCTTTATTTCTGGGGATACAATTATCATTGATAAAGGTGAAAACGGACTGACATTCTCTAAAAAACAATCAGTCAAAGTATCAGTGGGGAAAAAAACAGTTAAATTAGTAGAAGCATCTTCTGAGGTGTAGGTTTATATATCTTGTGGGAGTGGATAATTAACCCCACAAGATTGTGTTGCATTACCTAATATATTTATTGAGGTGATTTTCTATGATTGCAAATCCTAGTTATAACTATATTTCCCCTGAAGAATATTTAGAATTAGAAGAAACCAGTTCTATCAAACATGAATACAGACAGGGACAAGTTTATGCAATGGCTGGTGCTAGTAATACTCATGTAGTTATTAGTGGCAATGTGTTTGCTATGTTAAGAAATCATCTGCGCGGAAAAGGTTGTCAAGCTTATATTTCCGACACGAAAGCACATATTGAAACAATGGATATTTATTCTTATCCTGATGTAATTGTTAGTTGTGATCAAAGAGATCAAGCCTTTAATAACTTTTTACGTTATCCCTGTCTAATTATCGAAGTTTTATCTCCTACTACAGAAGCTTTTGATAGAGGTGATAAATTTGCTGACTATCGTAATTTAACCACACTCCAAGAATATGTGTTAGTCAGTCAAAATAAAATCAATGTAGATGTTTTTCGTCGTAATTCAGAAGGACAATGGGTATTGTATAGTTATGGAAAGGAGGAAAATTTACATTTAGCAAGTGTAGATTTTCAATGTTCTATAAATGATGTTTATGAAGATGTGAGTTTTGAATCTTCCTCTTAATTTGGCAAAGCATCTAATTGTCTGAATCAGGATATCCAGGATGATAGGATTTACAGGATGATAGATACAATAGTGATTATTGTGGATGATTTATGGATTTCACTTGAATCACTGTGTCATTTTCTATCTAAGAAGTTTTCTATTTATGGGTTGAGTAGTTATTATTAATGGTTTTTGGTAAGTTAATTATGAATTTTACGTAAATTATACATACTTAGTTTAGTGAGAATTTCCCACAAAATAGCACTACATTTATTTTACTCAAACATGATATTATTCAGGATGTGAGTAATTTATCAAGTATTTTGACAAATATAATCCTGTAAATCCTATCATCCTGGACATCCTGATTCAGACAATTAGGTTAGTGAGAATTTCCCACAAAATCGCACTATATTTATTTTACTCAAACATGACTTATTCAGGATTTAGCTTGTAAACCTCTTTGTGCTTGCATTCCTCCTGGTACTTGTTCCGGTGATTCCTCTTCTCGGCCAAACAGTCGACCTTCACGGGTTTTGGTGGTGTGAAAGGGTTTGCTTCTAGTTGTGGTGGAAGAGAGGGAAAGATATTATTGATTTGGGTATTACCTTCGCCGTCTTGTGTGATGTTTGTTTGTTTGTCAATGTTGTTAAAGTTCATAGGATAATTACACTTAAAAAGTATTCATATACTTGATAAATAAAAGAGTTTAGCATTGCTAAACTCTTACTTGCTATTTTGTTTACTTGGCATTTTCTAAAATTAAATCAATAGCTTGTTGTAATATCATTTCCTTATCTACCATTACTGCTAATTCTTCAGTTTCATATTTACCTTCAAATGCTTCTTTTGCTGCACCATTCAATGATAATTCATAAGCATCTTCTAGGGTTTCTCGCAATTCTTCACTGGTAAAGTACATTCCTCCTGATTTACGACGCTTGTTTGTGCGTTGAATTTCTTTCACTGCATTAGCAATAGACAAATTCCATGATCTAGTGGTACGTTTTTCCGCTGCTTGTTTAATTAGATGGAGAAGAATAATTTTACCAAAACTAAAAATCTTATTCAGCTTGTCATCTTTACTCATTTCCGTCATCTCTTCAACTAGCAGCAACGCATCAGGAATATTGCCACTGATCAGCAATTCTTTCAATTCCAGCAATTCTTCCATAACTTATACCTCCTGATTCAAATAGTAACCCAATACTTTTCGGTTAACCCAAAAAAATATAATTATGTAGGTTGGTTTGACGATAGGAAACCCAACGTTTCTAACGGTTTGTTGGGTTTCACTTTGTTCAACCCAACCTACGAAAAACTAAAATTCTCCTCCCAGTCACCAATCCACCTCACATGGTAGTGTAATCCGAATCATTATTTAGAGGTATTCCTTACCTCACAAAAGACATATATAGTCGAAAATTGATCCTCAGAATTATCTGCAAGTAAATCAAACACACGGATAACTATGTTAGAACAAGGTACAATCAGTATCCATACTGAGAATATTTTCCCCATTATCAAAAAATCTCTCTATTCAGATCATCAAATTTTCTTGCGGGAACTGGTATCCAACGCAGTAGACGCGATCCAAAAAATCAAAATGGTTTCCCGTGCAGGAGAATACAACGGAGATATCGGTGAACCAGAAATTACCATTGCCATTGATAAAGATAAAAAGACTCTTTCTATCTCTGATAATGGCATTGGAATGACAGCAGAAGAAGTCAAGAAATATATTAACCAAGTTGCTTTTTCCAGTGCGGAAGAATTTATTCACAAATATGAAGGAAAAGCCGATCAACCAATTATCGGACATTTTGGTTTAGGTTTTTATTCCTCCTTCATGGTGGCGAAAAAAGTCGAAATTGACACCCTTTCCTATAAAGAAGGTGCAACAGCAGTACATTGGACCTGTGATGGTTCACCAGAATTTACATTAGATGAATCTTCTCGTACTTCTCGCGGTACTACCATTACTTTAACATTAATGCCCGACGAGGAAGAATATTTAGAACCTGCGAGAGTCAAGAATTTAGTTAAAACTTACTGTGATTTTATGCCAGTTCCCATCAAATTAGATGGGGAAGTATTGAATCAACAAAAAGCTGTTTGGAGAGAATCTGCTAGTAGTTTAACCAAAGAAGATTACTTAGAATTTTACCGCTATCTTTATCCTTTCCAAGAAGAACCTTTGTTATGGGTGCATCTAAATACAGATTATCCGTTTATTATTAACGGGATTTTGTATTTCCCCAAAATGCGTCCTGATGTAGATGTAACAAAAGGGCAAACAAAGTTATTCTGTAATCAGGTTTTTGTAAGTGATAACTGTGATGAAATTATTCCCCAATTTTTACTACCAATGCGGGGGGTAATTGACAGTACAGATATTCCTTTGAACGTTTCCCGTAGTGCATTACAAGGCGATCGCACTGTTAAAAAAATAGGGGATTACATCGCTAAAAAAGTCGGCGATAGTTTGAAAGAATTATATCGCACCGACAAAGAAAAATATATCAATGCCTGGAAAGATTTAGGCACATTTGTTAAATTTGGTGTTCTCAACGACGACAAATTTAAAAAACAAGTTGAAGACATCATCGTTTTCCGCACCACTGCCAAATTAGAAGCAGAAAAAACAGAAACCCCCGCAGTAGAAGTACAATCTTCTGACGGTGATGTATGGCAAGATGTCACCCCAGAAAACACCACCAGCTTACCTTACACCACCCTCAAAGAATATTTAGAACGCAACAAAGAACGTCACGAAAATAAAGTTTTCTACTGCACCGATGAAGCGAGTCAAGCAACTTATGTAGAACTGCATAAAAACCAAGGTTTAGAAGTTCTATTTATGGACTCCTTCATTGATACCCATTTTATTAACTTCCTAGAAAGAGAATATCAGGATGTTAAATTTACACGGGTAGACTCTGACATTGATAATACATTATTAGATGATAAATCAGGGGAAATTGTAGACCCCACAACCAACAAAACCAAGAGTGAAATTATCAAAGAATTATTTGAAAAATCACTCAACAAACCAAAAGTTAATATTCGTACCGAGGCGTTAAAATCAGATAATCCCCAAGGAACACCACCAGCAATGGTATTGTTACCAGAAATTTTGCGTCGTCTGCGAGATATGAACGCCATGATGCAACAGCAAAATGCAGAATTTCCTGAAGATCATATTTTGTTAGTAAATACCGCCCATCCTTTGATTCAAAACTTGTTAACCTTGAACCAAGGAAGTATTATTCAAGGTGATGGAGAATCACCCACAGCGCAGTTAACAAAAATGATTTGTCAGCACGTTTATGATTTGGCATTGATGTCTCAAAAAGGCTTTGATGCTGAGGGGATGAAATCTTTTGTGGAAAGGTCTAATGATGTGTTGACTAAGTTAACAGAAAAAGCGAGTCAGTAGGTACAATATGTAGGGGTTTAGCAATGCAAACCCCTACCTTGTTATTGCTGACATAGGAAATTGTCAGAATCAGGATGTCCAGGATTTGAGGACTTACAGGATGATTTCTTTTTAAGGATTTTTTACAGGATTTGCAACAAAATGGTTTTAAATAGCTTTATACTTTAATTAAGTAAACAATATTTCAAGATGCAATGATATCTATTCCTATTACCCTAGAACAACTGATTGCAGTTGTAAAACAGTTACCACCAGATGAACAAGCACAGGTAGCAATGTCCTTACTTAAAGGAGATTTATCTTCAGATTTGACAGAATTACTACAAAAACGGTATGCTTTAAATTCTGATAGTGAGAATGTGGAAAGTTTAGCTATTTCAACTGATAAGAAACTGAACAAGTATGATTTCTCTGATTTAGTGGGGCGTTTAAATTGGCGAGGAGATGCAGTTGAAATGCAAAGGTCTTTAAAAGATGAATGGTGATCGTTATCTGTTAGATACAAATGGGGTTGTGGCTTTGTTTCAGGGAAATTATCAACTGCTGCAAATATTACAAAACGCTGATTGGATCGGAATTTCCGTTATTAGTCAAATTGAATTTTTGGCATTTTCTGGTTTAAGGGAATTAGATCATCAGCTTTTTCAAGAGTTTATTCAGCGTGTGTAAGTTGTTGGTTTGTCAGCAAAAGATACGTTATTAATTGATAATATTATTAAAATTCGTCAGCAATATCGCTTAAAATTACCTGATGCAGTAATTACAGCAACAGCAATACAAAATACAGCCAGTTTGGTAACGGCAGATCAAGAGTTAATAAAAATACCTATTTTGACTGTAATTACTTGGTAATTTCATCAAAATTAATTCTTTCTCCTGACTCCTGACTCCTGACTCCTGCTATATAATCATTGATAAACCTGCAAACAGGAAAAACCACCATGATCATCACCACCCAAGACTATCAAATCACTTGGGAAAAATTACCCGATGATTACATCCTTCCCGACGATCCAGTGGATAACATCTACCAACCCACCCAAGCCGCAGCCCTAACCGAAAGCCTCCAACTAGCAGGTAAACTTGCTCCCAATTGCCTGACAACGACCAATTACGGCATTTGCGCCACACTCAATGGCAAAATTGTCGTTAAAGCACCTGACTGGGCTTATATACCCGAAATTCGCACAACTAAGCAAGAAGTCTTTCGGAGTTATACACCCCAACTACAGGGAGACATTCCGGTTATTGTCATGGAATTTATTTCTGATACCGACGGAACAGAATATTCTAGTAAACCAACTTATCCTCCTGGAAAATGGTTTTTCTATGAAAGAATATTAAAAGTTCCTAACTATATTATTTTTGAACCAGATAGAGGAGAATTAGAAGTTTATCGCTTAGATAAAAATAGTGAACAATACCAAATAGAAACACCTGATCAAAACCAACATTACTGGATAGAAGAAATCAAACTTTATCTGGGTATTTGGGAAGGTACAAGAGAAAATCTCACCACTAAATGGTTAAGATGGTGGGATGAACAAGGAAATTTATTGTTGTGGAGTTCTGAGTTAGTAGCACAAAAACAACAGGAAATAGAAGTAGAAAAACAACGTGCTGACAAACTAGCAGCACAACTACGTGCAGCAGGTATCGAACCAGAAAACTAAAAGTAGGGTAGCCAAAACCCACCAAATTATAAAATAAAACTCTTGTGGTGCGGGCATACTTCGACAAGCTCAGTACAAGTCTTGCCCGCTAATAGTATACTTAAGAAAAATCTGTTAACTAATCACAGCAATACATTCAATTTCTACCAACACATCTTTAGGTAAACGGGAAACCTCCACACAAGCACGCGCAGGGGCGGTATCTTCAGAAAAATACTTTGCATAAACTGCATTTACAGCAGCAAAATCTTTCATATCAGCTAAAAATACACCTGTTTTCACCACATCATTAAAAGTAGCGCCGGCTTCTGTGAGGATAGCTTGAAGATTTTGCATCACCTGTTCCGTTTGCTTGGTGACATCATCGGTATAAACCACATCACCTAAACGGGGATCAATAGCAATTTGTCCAGCGACAAACAGCATTTTCCCAGAAGCTACAATAGCTTGATTATAGGGTCCAACGGGAGCGGGTGCTTTATCGGTACGGATAACTTCACGAGTCATAATTTTAATCTCTTTTATCTCTTTTGGTAAAGGTGCATCTGGTTTATTGAAGTCTAAATCAACATCTGTTGTATAAACTTCCCCATCTGGCATTATCGCATTTCCTCTTAAAATGGAAGGTTTTCAACCTTGAATGAAATAATTATCAATTGTCAATTGTCAATTGTCAATTGTCAATTGTCAATTGTCAATTCTTCATTGCTGCTAAAAAAGCCTTTTGACTCACATCTTTATAAACGGATTGTAAATAATTCATTGTCACATCACCCGCAGATGAACTGACTAAATTTTCCTCATCTTTAGCTAAGGGAATTTTACCCAAAACATCTAACACCGTCTCACCCACACTAGGAGAAATGACCACTAAAGAAGATTCTAATGGCTCATTATATTGCCAAAAATTATCTGATTTTAATGAAAATTGATGTTCAGAAATTGGTTTTTGAACTTCTGTTTGTTCCTGTTTGCTAGTCGTTTCCTCCGACTTTTCTGCCAACTTTTCTACCAACTTTTCTACAAGTTTACTGCTGCGTAAATTTCGTAAATCACTAATAATTTGTTCTCTGGTACGTCCCCGTAATTGAAATAATACAAAAGGATCTTCACTAAAGCGATCGCCTAATTGATAATACACCGCCCCAATATGTTTACAAGGTACTGCTTTATCAGGACAGGAACATTTACTATGAACATCACCCAAGGTAAAAGGAAATAATGAAAGTCCGTTACTTGTAAACACATCTTCTATATTTTGTGGCATTTCTCCCGCTAATAACTTAGCAGAAAAAACCGACTTATGAGACATAGTTTCAATCACATAACCCCATTCTTCATCACTAAAAGCATCAAGAAATAAAGAAACTTTATAAGGTTCTACTTCACTACCTTGTACCTTTGCTAAAACCTTCGCCCCTTTAAATTCAATACTCAAAACATTACCTTGTCGAGAATAATTTCTCGCCCTTTCTAACCGCTTTTTAAAACGATAAGAATCTAGTAAATCTAACCATCTTTGGGACCACCATTCTCTGCTTGCTTGTAAAGTTTCTTGACTCATAATTAAAAAGTTGGTGTTAGAGGATATTGTAGAGATTTTAGATTGAGATTTTAGATTTAGGACTTACGTAAGATTGGACTAAAAACAGGATTATGACGTAGGGTTAATTCATGAATTACCCCTACTTTCGTTCTGTTTTGCGTAAGTCCTGAGATTAAAGATTATCTAACCACTGTTGCAAATCTGCCACTGTATCTAAATCAAATATTGCCTCTCCCAAAGATTCCAGAATTTCTATATTTAAACTCATAATCTCAGTTTCTAATTCTCGATCAATTTGTCCAAATTTTCTATTAATTAACCGGAGAATAAAATTTTTTTCTC